>JAPKZV010000207.1 GCA_026393585.1 Actinomycetota bacterium | reverse complement strand
ACCTCGACAGTGGGTTGTCGGTCGTGACCTTCACTTCGTTGTCTGCTCTCACTTTGCTCGGCTCATTAGGCAAAGCCATCCGCAGCGGAGGTGTTCCTGAAAGCAAGCACGTCAAAATTCGTGAAGACGTGCAGGCAATGAGCGTGACCAACGACAGGCCATTCCCATTCCAACTCGATGGCGATTACTTGGGCGAGACGAACGAGTTGCGCTTCACTCATGAACCTCACGCAGTTCGTCTTGTGCAGCCGCTTCTTTCGTAGTTCCTAGCGACCAAGTACGCCCAACGCCACATCGGGCACATTGGTACAAATCGCATCTACTTTCCACTTCGCTAGTTCCGCCATGCGCACTGCATCGTCACAGGTCCACGTATTCACTTGAATACCGCGCTCATGGCACAAGTCAATGAGTTCCTTTGTGAGCAAACCAACCCATGGGTGAAGCGCGCTATGACCTCCACGAACGAGGCTCTCAACAATGCTTTCTGCATCATTTGGAGCGACCACTGTGGTGAGCCAAGCAGTGCGCAGTTCCGGAGCAACTTCGTGCACTTTGTCAATGGTTTCTCGCCGGAATGACGAAATGAGAAAACGTGAATTTTCATTACGTTCAACGAGTGCACGTGCAACGAGTTCTGCAACAGAGTCACTGCTATCGAAGTCGGGCTCCTTCTCATCGTTTTTGATTTCTACATTGACCCACATTCCTGCACACGCATCAAGCGCTTCAGTCAATGTAGGAATATGCGCAGGAAGTTCACTGTGCTGCAGTGCGCAGATATCTCGTCCGTCTTCCAAACGCGGGTCGTGGTGAACCACTAAATACCGGTCTGCAGTTAGCCGCACATCGAGCTCTACCCCGTCGGCCCCCATATCGCCTGCAGCACGAAATGCCAACACGGTGTTTTCGCGCTCTGCTCGAGAGGCTCCGCGATGGGCTAAAACGAAGGTTTGAGAGCCAAGTGTTACCGGAACAAAAATTTGATTCATAAATCTCAAAGTACTGCTTGTGATTAGCGAATATCCGACGTAACGTGCCCGAGCCACAAAGAAATTGTGGAGGAAGAATTATTCACCCCGGGCAACAAAGCCCCTTAGCAATTGCAGGAGATGAAGTGACCATCCTCGCTTCAAGCCTCGCGCTCGGAAGCGCCGACTACACGTGGCGTTCGAACGCGGTATGCCGTGACACTGACCCAGAATTGTTCTTCCCTGTAGGAACTACAGGCCAAGCACTTCTCCAACTCAGCAAGGCAAAAGAAACCTGCGACCAATGCACCGTCAAAGTCGAGTGCTTGCAGTTCGCCATCGACACCAACCAAGACTCTGGTGTGTGGGGCGGAACTTCAGAAGATGAGCGTCGTGCAATTCGCCGACAAATTGCTGCTCGTCACCGTTCCAGCATTGCTGGCTAAAGCGCCGCAATAGGAACAACAAGTTCAATCATTGTTCCCATGGAGTTACCTGGTAACTCCACATCTGCTTCTTCGTAATCTGCCGCAGTCGCAGAGCGCATATCGATGGTGCCACCGAGTTCTGTACTCACCAACGTGCGAACAATCGATAGCCCCAAACCCGTTGCTTGGCTGATATCGAAATTGGGGTCGAGCCCTGCTCCGTCATCAAGCACTCTCACGCACAGACGTGTGCTCTCCTCGCCCTGCGGCGACACTTCTACTTCTTGCGATAAATGTACGGAAACATTTCCACCGCGATGCGAGTTGCTCTCTTTGAATCCGTGGTCGACCGCATTTTGCAACAACTCTGTGAGCACCACTGATAGCGGCGTTGCAATAGTTGCCGGCAAACGTCCTCCGTCACCATGCACAACGAATCGGATGGGTCGATCGGGAGATTGCAGACTTTCTTCAACGAGTCGTAGCAGTGGTCGCACAATTTCAATGAATGCAACATCTTCGCCTGGCCCACGCGACAAAGTTTCATGCACAAGGGCAATAGTGCGAATACGCCGCACCGATTCATTCACGGCCGACTTCGCTTCACCCTCTTCCAACCTGCGCGCCTGCAAACGCAGTAACGACGAAATGGTTTGCAGGTTATTTTTCACACGATGGTGAATTTCTCGAATTGTTGCATCTTTCGACAAGATCAGTCGATCACGACGCCGCAACTCTGAAACATCGCGCAACAAGAGCACCGCACCAGTTGCAGTATGTGCTCCGTCTTCTTGGTTCACATGAAGCAGTGGCATGCATCGTGCGAGCAAAGTAACTTCACTGGTTTGGTCGAATTCCTCGACCACTGGTTCATGGCGCTCAAATGCTTGCCGCACTGCACTGTCGGTGAA
>JAPKZV010000118.1 GCA_026393585.1 Actinomycetota bacterium | reverse complement strand
ATGCCCTTCATTGCAGGCGACTCGAGAGACTCTTGCATGGGAGCCATGTTGCGTTTGTCTTCGTCCATGATGTGGTCGAATTCATCCATACGTTGCTGCCAATGTGGTGGCAACTCGTCGCCTTCCCAATCTTTTGGTGCGTAGTGCACCCAGTCGAGGCGCGTGGTTTTTTTATCGATAGGCCAGAACATGAGAAACGGATAGCCATAAGCAGCAACGGGTGCAATGAGGTTGGGAAATAAACTAAATGCAGTGCTTGTAGAGCGAATGAGATTGTTCACCGATGGAATATCGATGAATCGTGGATCGGAAAACTTTTGAAAGTCAGACCAATCTTTCATGCCGCGCATCTCCACTGCCTTTTTAGAAAAAGGAGTGACCATGCGACTGCAACCATTCGGGAAAAGACCCATAGTTGCCCCGCGGTTGTCGAGTGCCGACCAGCCACCGCGGTCGTGAATGAATTTGAAGTGATATACCTCAAAAAATGCTTCTGCAGTTACTTTCCAGTTACACGGAATGGTCATGCTGCGGGGTCCAACTGCGCGTAGCTCTTCGCCTGCGAGTTCCTCCATTTGCGCAAACGGCACACCAAACCATTCTTGGAGCGATGCTGCATTGGGGTCTTGGTTGACAAAGACCCAGCCTTGCCAAACATCGCAGGAAATAGTGGTGAGAAATTTGTCTTCGCGACAGAAGTCGATGAAGTCACGTTCGTCGGGAATGCTGACGAGGCTTCCGTTGTCGATGCTGTACACCCAACCGTGGTATTGGCAACGCAGTT
The DNA here is from genome assembly GCA_026393585.1 of Actinomycetota bacterium. Lineage (GTDB taxonomy): Bacteria > Actinomycetota > Acidimicrobiia > Acidimicrobiales > Ilumatobacteraceae > F1-20-MAGs119. The sequence continues at coordinate 3,395 of JAPKZV010000118.1, read as the reverse complement.
GATTTGCGCAGCCCATTTTGTCGCGAACTACAGGTGCACCACGGTGTTGGCATGTGTTATAGAAAGCACGCACTTTCATGTCGTTGCCACGCACGACCACAATGGGAACTTTCAAATCGCCGAATGTGAAGTAGTCACCGGGGTTGGGAATATCTTCGGCACGACCCGCCATGACCCAGACCTTTGACCACAAATGTTTGCGCTCAAGTTCGTAGAACTCATCGGTGATGTATCGATCAACCGAAATGTCGTGAAACTTGGGGAAGCCAGCAGGTTCGCCCGGACGAGCAAATTGTGCTTCCATTTCACGCGTGAGCCGTTCAATTAGTGCAGCATCCATGGCTTTACGTTAGAACTTCTCTGGCTCAGAGTAGGCATCGGTACCCTGCGACGAATTGTGAGGCTTTTACAGTTCTTTCTCAATGGCGAGAAGGTCTTCGGCGGCTTGGCGCACCTGCCAGTCGCGGTCGAGAAGAGCTTTTTCTAGCGCTGCCGTTACTTCTGGTCCGTCGAAGGGGGCGAGAGCCAATATGGCACGACGCCGCACGGCGGGTTTGTCGTTGCAGCCTTCCAAAATGACTGGCACGGCCCGCGAGTCGCCGATGGCTCCTAGTGCGGCAATGCATGATTCACGAACAATGGCGTGGTCGTGGTGCGCGCCACCTTCGAGCAGCAGAGCAAACTCACCAGGTGTCACATCGACTCGTTCTCCTAACGACCATGCAGCAGTTTCCGCAACGGCGAAATCGACATCATGCAAAAGTATGGAGAGGTTGATGCGTGGTTCAAGTGCACCAAGTTGGGCTAAGCGGTGACGTACTAAACGCGAGGGGTCTACTTCTGCACTGCGTACCTGCTCATCGGTGAGAGCATTGTTTTTTAGTAGCCCGTGAAGTGCGAGTGAACGAATATGGTCGTTGTCGTTGGCGAAGGCTGTACACAGCAATTCAGTGTTGCCTTCATGGCTAGCGAGTAATACTTCGTGGGCTTGCATGGTGAATGGCGAGCGAAGAAGACTTTTACTTCAGCAACCCTGTAATGGAACCAACAGCTGAGCTCACAACAAATGAAAGAGCAAAGGCCAAGGTGGCGCCCACTGCAACGGCGATCGCGAGCAACATCGCCGATGATTGGGCTTTGCGCGTTGGGGTGGGTTCCTCATAGACGGGCTGTTGGCGACGGTCGACCCGCACAAGAACTGGCTGAGGAGCCCTTTTTGCGCCATTGCTGAGGAACTTGTCGATGAGGTTTTGTGCCGCACCGCCCCGACCCAGAAGAAAGATGGCGATGCAAGCGAGGAAGGCCACTACAACTGCTCGTATGGTGACATCACTATTCGAGAGTGCAACAATCGAGAGCGATATGACTGAGTTAACCCCGGAGAAACTATTGAGCACGATGCCACTAATGGTACCTCCACCACCGCAACCTGCCACGCCACACAGGCGTTTGTGGTGGGCCTTACCCATTCTCACGTTGGCATGGCTTGTGCCATTGGCCATTGTGGTGTCTGGTTCGATGCCTGTCCAGAGGTGGGAGACCGCCCCGGGTGAAACCAATGCCGTAGGGCCACGTCTGTCATTTGATGGCGCGAAACGATTTACCTCAGAAAACCCCTTTCTTTTTGTTACTGCATTTGGAACACAGCTCACTGCATTAGAAAGTTTTGTGGGATGGGTCGATGCCGACATCAACGTGCAAACGAAAAAGCAACGTTTTGGAAATGTGAACCCCACTGCACAACGTCGTTTGGGTTACCAAGCAATGATTGGCGCAAAGCAAATCGCTGAATATGTTGCACTCAAGCGCTTGGGTTACGAGGTGTCGTTCAAGTACGGCGCGATCATTTTGGAACAAGTCATTTGTAATGAAGCACCCACCGCCGATTCCGCATGCAAGGTGTTGGAACCAGGCAATGTCATCGACGCGGTCAACACAAAGCCAACGCCCACCCTCGATGTTTTGCTCGAGGTGATGAAAGGCGCTCAACTGAACTCGGTGGTCACACTCACCATTCACGACTTGAACAGCGATGCCAATAAATCGCGTCGCGACGTCAAAGTACGGCTCATTCCGAGCCCTGGCGACCCCAGTCGAGCCATTATTGGCTTTGTGCCGGCCGATACGCGCACCGTTGAAGTTCCTTTTGAAGTCGATATCGACACCGATTCCATAGGCGGGCCATCAGCTGGCCTTGCTTTTACGTTGTCGTTACTCGATGAACTCACTCCTGGCGCTTTGGCGGGGAATGTCAAAGTGGCAACAACGGGAACCATTGACGAAGATGGCAATGTTGGAGCCATTGGTGCGTTGCATCAAAAGGCAGTTGCGGTGAAAGCGTCGGGGGCAAAGGTGTTTTTGGTACCTGCTGCGCAGACCGAGGCAGAAATTGCCGATGCAAAAGCGGTGGCGGGGAAGTCATTCGCGGTGGTTCCCGTGAAGAACCTCGACGAGGCGCTGAAGGCATTGCAAAAATACGGCGGTGGGCTGAAACAATAAGGTTGCGCCTTGTGTGGCACAGGGAATGCCACAAGAAGAGGGGTGATACAGCGTATTGTCTTTGAAATGGCGATCTCTTTCTCACGTCCCGACCCTTCCTCGCCTGCAGCGGTGAGTGCGGCTTCTTTCAATGTCAGCCGTCGTGGATTCGATCAGACCGAAGTTCGTGACTTTTTGCGGATGGTGTCAGCCGAGATGGCCCGCCTCCAAGAGCGCGAGCGATTCCTCGAGAGCGAACTCAAAGCAATGCAAACGCGGGGAATGTCTGCCCCAGGAATGCTCGACGAAGAAGTGGTCACCGCGCTTTTAGGTGAAGAAGCCGCCCGGGTACTGGGCACAGCGCGCGAAGCAAGCAGTCAAATTCGCTTGCGTGCTGAAGAAGCCGCTACTCGCTTGGTGAAAGAAGCGAGTTCCGACGCAACACGTTTGCGCGAAGAAGCCGAATTAGAAGCGGTACGCAGGCGTGAAGACGCAGCTGCCGATGCGGAAGCGGAAATTGAACTTGCTAAGCAGCAAGGTCGCGACATGGTGAATGAAGCTCGCGAATACCGTGAAAAGGTTCTTACCGAGCTTGCGCGTCGTCGTGAACTTGCTCGTGAACAAATTGAACAACTCATTCATAATCGTGACCGGTTGCTGAATGCATTTGAACGTGCCCGTTTAGCTACAGACGATGTGATGACGGGTTTGGTGTCGGTCGACCACGACCTCCCACGTGAATACATCAACTTGGCTCCAACAACAGGACCCGTTCCGACCATTGTGTTGGAACGAGTAGTGGAAGCATTTGCTGAAGCAGAAGCAGAAGCAGAAGAACCTGAAGTCATTGAGCTTTTCGACCATACAAAATTAGAAGAAATTGAGCCTGAAGCAACACAAGCGGTTGTTGAAGAAAT
>JAPKZV010000146.1 GCA_026393585.1 Actinomycetota bacterium | reverse complement strand
CTTCAGGAACGTCTTCGTTGAAGCGGTGCACGTGCTCTGCGCGTGGTGCTACTTCTTTATTGGCGAAAGCGCGGAAAGTGTCTTGCACCATTTCGAAATCTGAATCGAGGTGACGTGGGCCCTGTGTGCTGGCAAGTGAAGCTAAGAACTCGGGGTCGCGAAATGTGGCAACAAAGTCGTGTGCGTGTGCAAGGTCGGCTGGGTTGACGCCCCACAATTTTTCACGACCAATGAGACGTGAAATGAGGTCGTGCACCATGTCGGCAGTGAAGGCACAAGCAAGTAGACCTTCAGCGTTTCCTTTGGCGCCGTAGTCGAGCATTGAACGTGCAGTTTCTACAGCCGATGCAGCATGCGCGAGGTCGTATGCAAGAACTTGTTGCACATCGGGTCCACCAGTTGCGGCGAGTGTGCGTACACCTTTGCCCACCATGGCGCGCGCCGTTTCAATGATGGCGGCGGCGGTTTGCAGATCGGGGGTGGGAAGAGATGCGTTCGTGCTTGTCATGGTTTGAAACGCTAGTGAGGAAATTGCTGCTGTGTCTCACTGCGCGCGCGATTTCTGCCTAATGTCACAGCATCTAGACTGAGGAGATGGGGGAAACGCAGGCTTTTGGTGAGCCACTCATCCCTCCTGTAGCAACACACGGCGAAACCCATGCATTGCTGGTGCAACACAAGGGCGAGATGCTCTTTGAGGCATATGGGTCGGGCTATGCCGCGCCGTGCGGGCCGAGCAGTACCCATATTTCGTGGTCGATGGCAAAAAGCATCACCCATGCCTTGGTGGGAATGCTGGTGAAAGACGGTCTTGTCGACGTGACCGCTCCGGCGCCCGTCGCGCAGTGGCAGGGCACTCCTTGTGCGGCTATCACGTGGCAAGATCTCTTAGAGATGCGCTCTGGGTTGGAGTGGGTTGAAGATTACGTAGATGGTGAAAAGTCTCATGTCATCGACATGTTGTTTGGCAAAGGAGTTGCCGACCATGGTGCCTATGCCGCAGCGTTGCCACTTACTGCACCCATCGGAACTGTGTGGAACTATTCATCGGGAACCACCAATATTCTGTGCTGTTGCATTGGTGACATTTTGTGTCGTGACGTTGTTCAAGTAACTGCGCAAGTGCGTGAAGAGCGATTCCTCAACTTTTTATCGACACGACTCTTTGAACCACTCAACATGTCGAGTGCTATTGCAAAGTGTGATGCTGCGGGAAACTTTGTTGGGTCGTCTTATGTGTATGCAACAGCTCGCGACTTCATGAAGTTCGGAGAGTTGTACATGAATGGCGGAGCTGTTGTTAAAGATGGAACGCGCAGGCAACTTCTTCCCGACCATTGGGTGAACCACGCGCGAACAGTTGTGGCGAACGATGCGGTGACAGAAACCCAATATGGCGCGCATTGGTGGATATGGCCAGAATGCGAAAACTCCCTCGTTGCAACGGGATATGAGGGTCAGTACACCGTAGTGATTCCCGAAAAACAGTTGGTTATGGTGCGATTGGGTAAAACTGACACATCTTTACGCCCAGCGGTGATGCATCAGTTGCAACAGATTGCGCTGAAGGTAACTAACCTATGACAATGCAGTCGAGCGGCGAAGAGCCAAGCAACTCTGCGAGCATCTCGTTAGAGGCAGCGGCGAACAGGCGCAAGGTGTGGATACGCACGCTGAAGACTGTCGGTTTCGCTGCAGTCATTTACTTTTTTGTTTTTCCGCTCGTTCCCGGATTCCGTCAAGCATTTAGTGACCTCTTTGAAGTTGATAAGACCATGTTGGTTTTGGGTGTGTTACTCGAGTTCGTTGGGCTTTTCTGTTATTCGCTTCTCACACGTGCAGCGTTGGGGAATGAAGGTCACAAAATGCCAGTGATGCGACTCTTTCGCATTCAGCTCAGCACAAAGTCGCTTGGCAGCATCATGCCTGGTGGCAGCGCGGCATCGTCCGCACTGGGTTATCGACTTCTCACGTTGTCAGGTATTCAAGGGCCCGATGCAGGTTTTGCACTAGCGACCGCCGGCATCGGCTCTGCAGTGATGTTGAACCTCATTTTGTGGGTCGGCCTTATTATCTCTATT
>JAPKZV010000083.1 GCA_026393585.1 Actinomycetota bacterium | reverse complement strand
GTGAATGATGCGAGAACGGGTAGTTATTCTGCTCGTTCGAGCGAGGTCACTCCACGTACCGTGCCAGGCATACCAACTAACGCAACTGCAGTAGCAAACAATATTGGTGGTGTAAAAATTGATTGGAGTGCACCGACATCTGATGGTGGTGCTGCAATTAGCGATTACCAAGTCACCATTTGTGTTGCTACTGACTGCACAAATTATGGCGTCAATATTTCCACTGGCAATCAGTTGACCTATACGGTTCCAGAAACACCTACGCGCACCATGGTGGGCTACAGGTGGAGCTTCCTTGTTCGTGCGGTCAACGTGGCTGGTCCCGGCGCTCAAACAGCGCTCATTGGGCCAGTAGATCCAAAGCGAGTTGCCAATGCACCTTCCAATGTTGTTGCAACCGTTGACAATTCAGGTGGAGTTGGTGTTACGTGGACGGCACCAAGTTCAAATGGTGCCAATATCACCGACTACATCGTGCAGTACTGCACAGGTGGCACATGCACCACTTACAACGACGGCACATCAGCAACCGCATCCGCTTCGGTTGCTGGTTTGGTGAAAGGAACTCCGTACACCTTTAAGGTTGCAGCAGTGAACACTGCCGGGACGAGCGAATACTCACTTCCATCGAGTGCCGTCACTCCTCGCACCGTGCCAGAACCCCCAACCGATGCCACTGCTGTGGTGAACAATACTGGTGGGGTAGTGGTGTCGTGGACGGCGCCAACCGACAACGGTGGTAACGCGATTTCTGATTACACCGTGCAGTCGTGTGTAGGCGGAACGTGTACTTCATTCGCCCACAGCCCAGCATCTACAGCTACTTCACAAACGGTGACCGGTCTGACAAAGGGAACCTCGTACACATTTAAGGTCGCTGCAGTGAATGCTGCTGGTACAAGTTTGTTTGCTAACGCAGCTGCTGCAGCAATACCGCGATCAATCTCTGGTGACCCCACAGATCTTGTGGGAACTGCTGGAAATGCGCAAGTTGCCCTCACATGGAAAGCACCTGTGGCAACAAATGGGTCGGCTATCTCGAACTACATCGTGCAGTCATGCATTACTACTACTTGTTCGGTCGTTGCTCACGAAGTTTCTGCAACTCCGGCGTTAACTGTGACGGGCCTCAGCAATGGCACTGCATACACCTTCAAAGTTGCAGCAGTGAACGAAGCTGGCACAAGCGGTTATGTCACGTCACTTGCCTACACGCCACGAACTGTTCCAGATGCTCCTACAGGGGTAACAGCAACTCCTGACTCCAGTGGTGGAATTGCTGTTGCGTGGACAGCTCCACTCTTCAACGGTGGGTCAGCAATTACCGACTACACCGTGCAGTCGTGCCTGAGTACCACGTGCACCACATTTACTCGCAGTGCTTCAACAAGCACATCTGCAACGGTGACGGGCCTCATAAAAGGCACGTCGTATACCTTCCAGGTTGCTGCAGTGAACGTTGCGGGAACTGGTTTGTATGCAAAGGCCAGTGGCTCCGGGGCCACGCCTCGCGCAGTACCTGGTACTCCCACGAATCTTGCTGGTGTTGTTGGTAATGCTCAAGTAGCCCTCACCTGGACTGCTCCTGCAAACAATGGCGATGAAATTTCCGACTATGAAGTGAAGTGGTGCCTTGGTTCCTCGTGTACAGCCTTTGCCCATACCGCATCTGCTGACACTTCTATAACGGTGAATAACCTCACCAACGGTTCGGCATACACCTTCCAAGTTGCAGCGAAGAATGCTGCGGGCACAGGGACAGCTGCTGTCTCGAGTTCACTGACTCCGCGCACCGTACCTACCGCACCGTTGTCGGTGTTGGGTACTGTCGGCAGTCAGCAAGTGGCACTGTCGTGGACAGCGCCATCAAGCAATGGTGGTGCTGCGATATCTGACTACATCGTGCAGTCTTGCACCGGTGGAACGTGCACAACATTCAATGATGGCCAGAGTGTAGGAACAACTGCCACAGTGACTGGTCTAACCAACGGAACGGCCTACACGTTCCAAGTAGCTGCAAAAAATATTGCGGGCGATAGCCCTTACTCCACTGCATCAACTTCCATCACGCCACGTACGGTTCCCGATGCCCCAACGGGCGTCACGGCAACTGCCGACAACACAGGCGGCATCGACGTGTCGTGGTCGGCACCTACTAACAACGGTGGCGCTGTTATTACTGACTACACACTGCAATCGTGCATCTCTACTACCTGCACAACGGTGTCACGATCACCATCAACCGATACGTCGACCAAAGTAGCTGGGCTCGTTAAGGGAACTGCATACACATTCCAGGTTGCTGCGGTGAACGTTGCGGGAACTGGGGCCTATTCAACGAAGTCAGCAGCAGCTACGCCGCGTGCGGTAGCAGGCACCCCTAGCAATGTTGCTGGCACAGAAGGCAATGGCCAAGTTGTCCTTACCTGGACCGCACCAGCAAATAATGGCGCAGCCATTACCGACTATGTGGTGCAGGCATGTGCTGGTTCATCATGTTCAACATTTGCTCATAACGCTTCTGCAACTGCTGGAATAACGGTGACCGGGCTGACGAATGGCACTGCATATACATTCAAAATCGCAGCAGTAAACCTTGCAGGTACGGGTAGTGCAGTAACTTCATCTGCTTACACTCCGCGCACGGTGCCAAATGCACCGACAGGTGTGCGAGCAGTTGCCGACAATACGACTGGCATTGATGTTTCATGGAATGCGCCAGCATTCAATGGTGGATCAGCAATCACTGACTACGTCGTTGAATATGCAACCGCAAACACCGACTATGTTGCGTTTGCCCATGCAGCAAGTACGGGCACTTCATTGAAGGTGACTGGGCTCACGCAAGGTGTTGAATACACATTCCGTGTAGCTGCGAAAAACATCGCAGGTCAGGGTGCATATTCGGACAGTAGTGTTTATGCAAAAGCAACAGCCCGTACCAAACCTGGTAAACCAACTGCAAGCGTTGCCTCTACTATTGACGGGGCGATCAATGTCGAATGGAAATTTGAGGCTTCAGAAACTGACGGTGGCGCTGAGATTGAACAATTCGATGTGGAGTGGGCACGAGTCGGGACGAATACTTGGAGTAGTCAAGCTTCCGACGATGAAACGATTCGCGTTGGAGGCCTGACCATTGGTGCCCAATATAAGTTCCGCATTACTGCGACAAACGCCGCAGGAACTTCCGAAAAGTCGGCAGAAGTGGTGGCCATACCGTATGTTCCACCACAGAGTCCAACGAATTTCAGTGCGACCGTGACTGACGAAGGATATGTCACCCTTTCATGGAAAGCACCCGTTGACATTGGTGGTAACGCGTTGAGTCAG
>JAPKZV010000196.1 GCA_026393585.1 Actinomycetota bacterium | reverse complement strand
CTCCGGTTCAAGAAATTGCCATCTCACTGGCAAATGCAATTGACATTCTTGATGCTGTCAAAGCAAGCGGACAAGTAAGTGACGAACAGTTTCCTCAGGTTTTCGGTTCCATATCGTTCTTTGTGAATGCCGGCATTCGCTTCGTTGAAGAGATGTGCAAACTCCGTGCATTTACTGAGTTATGGGATCGCATTGGTCGTGAGCGTTACAACATCACCGATGAAAAAGCGCGGCGCTTTCGCTATGGCGTTCAGGTGAACTCTTTGGGCCTCACCGAAGCACAACCTGAAAACAATGTGCAGCGCATTGTTTTGGAAATGCTCGCCGTCACCTTGTCGAAAAAGGCACGTGCCCGATCTGTGCAACTTCCTGCGTGGAACGAAGCTCTTGGCCTTCCTCGCCCATGGGATCAGCAATGGTCACTGCGCATGCAACAAGTGCTCGCCTTCGAAACCGACCTCTTAGAGTACGCAGACATTTTCGATGGCTCTCATGTTATTGAACAACGCACCGAAGAAATTCGTGGTGCTGCCTGGATTGAACTGCAAGAAATTTTGGAACTCGGCGGAGCCTTTGAAGCAATTGAAAACCTCAAAGGTCGTCTTGTGTCTTCCATGGCCGACCGCACACGCCGCATTGAAACCGGCGAGCAAATTGTCGTGGGCATGAATTCATTCACTGAGGGTGCTCCATCACCACTCGGTGGCGAAGGAAACATCTTGACCGTCAACCCCGCAGTGGAAGCCGAAACGGTGAACGACACCAACGCGTGGCGTACAGCCCGCCACAACGGTGACGTAGAAAAAGCTTTGGCTGAACTGCGTCGTGCCGCAGTCGAGGGCGACAACATTGTTCCTTCCTCTATTGCCCTGGCCAAAGCCGGTGGAACCACCGGTGAATGGGGCACTGCCCTGCGCGAGATCTTCGGTGAATACCGAGCCCCAACAGGCGTTGCAGCGGCGCTTGGGCGTCGTACACACGAACTTGCGGGCGTGGCAGCATTTGTGAAGTCCATTCCTGGTGGCCCACCCAAGTTCCTCGTTGCCAAACCTGGGCTCGACGGTCACTCCAATGGTGCTGAGCAAATTGCAGTAGCGGCTCGCGACGCCGGAATGGAAGTGGTGTACAGCGGCATTCGCCTGACGCCTGCTCAAATTGTGGCAAGTGCTCGCGACGAAGACCCCGATGTCATTGGCTTGTCCATTCTTTCTGGTTCGCATCTTTCACTTGTGAGTGACATTTTGGAACTCATGAAAAACGAAGGCCTCGACATTCCTGTCATCTTGGGAGGAATCATTCCCGAAGGCGACCGCGACGACTTAAAGCGTCAAGGAATTGCTGCGGTGTACACACCGAAAGATTTCGATATTGCGCGCATCATGAATGAAATTGCGCATTTAGTTGCCGAACGTCGTTAAAAACTAAACGCTTTCGTTCACAATCCAATTTTCTAAATCTGGACTGCTTTCAAAACTTGTGATGAGCGCGTACCGCGGTGTGTTTGCATTGTGCACCACTACATGCCAGAGCCTTTGCGTGTCGACAACAAATCGTGAACCGCGCGACAATGGCACGCGTCGTTCTGTTGAACGATCGGGCAATCCATCGGCATCGTTGTCCATGAGCAACATATAACTGTTGGGGCTGTCGGTGAGTTCTAACCAACTGCGCACTACCCAACCTTCATTTTCCGGATTCATGCGGTTGTTGTCATCGCGATGTATGGAACGCAATGCTGTTTCGTGATCTTGTGGTTCTAATTTGATGATGCGTACACGCCCAAAATTTGCACCAACGCTGGTGACGTAATTGCATAATGTCGGTGCTTTTGCTGCATTACTCGTGAAAATCGCGCCTTTGTCGGGCTGGCCTTTATCCCAAAACCCTCTGCAGTCAAGCTCGCCATCGGCCGATGCCAGTGGTGCAAAGTTTGTGTCGCCGCCACTTTTCCAATCTAAATATTCAAGCGATTCCCACTCCACGCTCGGCACCGAAAAATTTGCGGGCTTGAGCAACACAACACCATCTTGCGATAACGACGGCATGCGATAGTGAGGGCTGTGCAGAGGGATCTGCACCGACCAATGTTCTTGCGTTGGCCAGAATGTTGTCGCCATAGTGAAAGTGTAAAGCGTTACGGGGTGCTGGTGGTGACTAAAGAAGAGTTTGTGACTGAAGTACTTGTGACAGGCGCAACTCGAGCAACGGAACCTTGCGGTAAAAGGATTTCATCGCCAACAGCAAGTTTGTCGGGGTCGTCCATATTGTTCAATTCAATAATCGCTTCCATTTTGACCGAGTACATCTGTCCAATGCTGAAGAGCGACTCTCCGCTTTGTACGACGTGTTTCAGTGGTACGGGAATGGTGGTCGTGGTGGTGTTGACTACCACAGTTGTAGAGGTTGTGGTTGCTGAAGTACTACTGCTGCCACCATCGAGTAATGACGCAATGACTGCTGCAAAGGAGAACACCAAAACTCCAGCGGCAAGTGCCCACTGAAGTCGCCCATGGATGATCATTACTAGAGGCTACGCCATGAAACTAAGTGCGCTAGGGCTTTGAATTGTTCGATGGCTTCTTTTCCAAGTGAGAGCCCCGACAACTGGTTCACCGACTCTGCAGTGAGCTGCGTGATGCGATCTTCCATCGTTTGCAACGCGCCGGTGTGTTGAATGACTTCTTGGATGTTGGCAATGTCGGTGGCAGTGATGTC
>JAPKZV010000101.1 GCA_026393585.1 Actinomycetota bacterium | reverse complement strand
CACACGACAACACCAAATCAATTTCAGGAACACTGGCAACATCGAAGCTGGCGCCCAGTGCAGCTAATCGTTCAATGACTGGTTTGCCTGGGTTTGCTTTGACCGCGTAACACAACTCGGTGGAGTGAAGTGCTTCAGAGAGCTCGCGAAATTTTGTCTCAACAATGTCGAGGTCGATGATGACGTAAGGAGTTTGCACGCGATGAAACTACGACCTTGGTCAGGGTTTCACACGGTGTGTTGCAGATGGGAAAAAGAAATACGGAATCCGTGGTCGTGGGCTTCCTGCAAGAAGCCATACGAGGAACATGCCCCCTAATTCAACGAGATGCGTTGACTCTGAAAGTGCCGCTGCACGCCCTGTGGCAATATCAAGCACCGACGACACCACAATGCAGAGCCCCAGAGCGGCGACGAAGGGCATCATGCCGTATGCGCGAGTGGGGCGCCATGCTGCGTACACAAGTGCAATGCCGAGTGCGACACCCAAAGATCCAACATGGCGAGCAATGTGCACAGGTGCATTTGCGTCTTCGCCGAGGAGCAGTGCGGGCAACGACAACACAAGTTCAGTAATGCCAACGGTAACGAGTGCCTGGCGAATCCAGCCACGACGACCCAACCTTGGTGGGTGTGCCTTTGCGAGCACAGCCATTGCCATATCGGGCGTTGTTTCTACTGTGTGCACGCGTAGGCGACGATGTTGCACCGATAACTGTGTGAGGAGAGCCAAACATTCAGCGCACTCTTGCGTATGCGTTTGCAAGGCGGCATCTTCCGCACGTGATGTTTCACCATCAAGTTGAGCAGAGATGAGAATCTGAAATGGAGAGCAGTCGGCGTTGTGCGTCATGCAATAGTGTCGCTCACCACTGTGTCAAAGTTCCTGACGGGAAACTCTTTCTTTGCACAGTGCACTCAGTAAATTAAAGATGTGGACCTCCTCACCAGCACGGCACTCAAAGCGCGCGACGGAGATCGTGTGGCGCTTGAAGGTCTGATGCGTTTGGTGCAGGGCGATGTGTGGCGGTTGTGTAAGTACATGGTCGATGCCCAGTCGGCAGACGACTTGGCTCAAGATGCTCTCGTCAAGATGATTGGCTCGTTGCACCGTGTGACTGCCGAACATAATGTGCGGGCCTGAAGGCACTCGCCCAGTTCTGGTGAGCGCCGAAGATTCTTCCCTTGACCTCCGGCAACTCATTGCCCATATAGATATAGACAGGCGCGACGCCTTTGTGCTCACCCAATTAGTAGGACTTTCCTATGAAGAGGTAGCTGCAATTTGTGAGTGCCCTATTGGCACAGTTCGCTCGCGGGTGGCACGGGCTCGGCTCGATTTACAAGCACTCGTCGGCGAATCGCAGAATGTAGGAACTTTCCCACCCCCACAAGCGACGGAGAAATATGGAAACTAAAAAGATCTGGCAACTCATGCTGGTACTCACACCACTTGTGGGCCTGGCAGCCTGTTCAAGCGACAGCGCCTCGACCGACACCGTTGTAGCAACCATTGCGGTTGACAGCACGGAATCCATGAGCGGCGACCCAACAACAACCGTGAGCGACGGTCGCATCACCATCGACATCATTGTTGGCGAGAATTCAAGCCCAGACCGCGTAGAAGAGATTCCCCTCGGGTCGGAAGTAACGCTCAATTTCACCAACCCTCAGGCCGACGATGAATACCACGTTCACGGGTATGACTTGGGTGAGGGCATCACGAAAAAGGGCGAAACGAAAACTTTCTCGTTGACGGCCGATAAAGCGGGTGAATACGAAGTGGAAAGTCACATTTCAGAAACGGTGTTGGTCATTCTCCGAGTGAGCTAACCAATTCAGAACAATTTCCACGGCAAGATGGGGGCATGGATCTTCATGCACTCGTTGAGCTAGAGCCACATGGCCCCGATACGTACATTGGCGTTGGTCATGCGTACCCCTGGGGTGGCTTGTATGGGGGCCATATTGTCGCTCAGGCGCTGCGAGCAGCCGCTCACACCGTTGACCCCGAGTTTTCTGTGCACTCGTTACGCGCCTATTTCATCCAGCGTGGCGACAACAAGCAAACCGTGCGTTACGAAGTCGACCGCATTCGCAATGGCCGCAGTTTCGTAACGCGTCGAGTGGTGGCACGCCAGGCTGTTGGTGCCATCTTGAACCTAGAGACCTCGTTCCAAAAGACTGAAGATGCTCCAGAGGTCAGTGCCACAAAGTTTCCGCAACATTTGTCGCAACCTGAAGAGTTGGAGTCAACAACGTGGAGCGAGTTTTTCGACCGCCGTTGGATTCCCACTGAACAAGTTCCTGCCGGCGACCGCGATTGCGTGGGAAGAGTTGCCGCGTGGATGCGCGTCACAACACCCACTGGCGACGACCCGCTTGCGCATCAGTGTGCACTCGCCTTCATTTCAGACGACTTGCCCACCGATGCGGTGTTTAGTTCGTCGCCCGATGCACGTGCTGCAGCCGATGCAGGCACAGCCTTTAGTGCAAGCCTCGATCACACCATTTGGTTTCATCGCCCACTACGTGCAGACCAGTGGCACTTGTATGAAATGTCATGCAATGCATTTGTTGGCGGCCGAGGTTTATCGTTTGGTTACGTGTTTGCTCAAGACGGCACACACGTGGCAACAGTGGCTCAGGAAACGCTGGTGCGCTGGCGTACGTAGTTCACATATGGCGATACCGCTGCATCGAACAGCGGCTGTAGCCATTGTGCATATTTCGTGGTGATGTGATCACCATCGCGGTTCACCAAAATGTTGCCCACAATGGCGGGGCACTTCGTAGCACCGCAGAGCCAGTTGCTGATGTCGAGCACTTGCACTTCATTTTTCGCTCCCGCATCGATAATGGCTTGAATGCGCTCTGCGCGATAACCCTTCTCGCGGTCATAAGTGCAACGCGGAACGTTCTTGATGTTGCGAGAGAGACAAATGGGCAAGTTGTCGCCGGGGTATGGCGTATCGGTAATGAGAATGGGAGTAATTCCCGCAGCCTTTAATTGCGTGAGTAATTCTGTTTGTCCTTCAATTACTTGCTCTGGCAAAAATGGATTATGCGTATTTACAGCCATGAGTTTTACAGATGAAGAAATGAACACCACTTGTACTTTTTCCGCAATCATCATTTCAATGACGTTCTTGCGCCATGGTCTGCACTGCGGATATGTGTTTGACGAAAGCATGTTCCACGTAATGAGGTCAATGGGTGGACAACCCGATTTAGTGAAGGGCAAGAATCGCCAACCTTGTTGACGAGCAGTCATTTGAATAGTGGGAAACCATTGTGCAGCGTGTGAGTCGCCAAAGAGAGCAACGGTGAAAGGCGATTTTTTGGCACCGTATTCGCACTTCTGAGGTGTAGAGGGGCCAACACTCACATGACAACCGTTGTCGTAAATGATGGGTTTGTCACCCATAGCTGCACGCAGTGATGGCTCTAGGTTTGATGGAACTTCTTGCGCAAGCACACCTTGCTCAACAGCTTCAAGTGGTTCAGCTGGACTCACCACCACTGGTGGCGGCAAAAGAATTGTTGTCGTTGTTTCAGCAGCAGGCGCCACTGTTGTTACGGCAGGTACTTGAGTAGTTGTAGTTTGCATCGCAACGGGTGCTTCTGCAACAACATCGCTAGCAAGTGATGATGAATTTGATTTCAAAACGATGCCGGCGGCAA
>JAPKZV010000258.1 GCA_026393585.1 Actinomycetota bacterium | reverse complement strand
GCCTTCAACAAGTTTTCCCGTTGACCGATCAATTTCATCGGCTTGTTGTGCAACAACACGCTTGCGATAATTCTCGAAGTCGGCCTGTAGACGCAAAGCGATGTCTTTAAACGAATCGCGTTCGGCAACAAGTGCATCGATGTCGTGTTCGATAATTTCAGCGATGTCAGCATCGGTGATGCTGACATCGCTTTCTGGTAAGTATTCTTCGTTCTCGTTGGTCATGTTGCGAATTACTTCTCGTCAACAATTTCTGCATCAACGATGTCATCATCATTTGGTGCACCGCTTTGGCCACTTGCTGAAGTTCCTTCTGCATTGGTGTCGCGGGCAGCTGCTTCATACAACTTCTGACTAAAGGCCTGGCTGGCAGTCATCAGCTTTTCGGTAGCAGCTTTAATGGCGTCGTTATCGGTACCAGCAAGGCTGGTCTTCAACTCGGCAAGTGGTTCTTCCACTGCAGACTTTTCTTCAGCGGAAACTTTCTCGCCTTGCTCGCGCAAAACTTTTTCGGTTTGGTACACCAAAGAGTCGGCGTTGTTGCGCACTTCTGCTTCTGCACGGCGCTGACGGTCTTCTTCAGCGTGCACTTCGGCATCTTTCACCATTTGGTTAATGGTGTCTTTGTCGTGGGCAGATTGACCGGTAATGGTCATCGACTGCTCTTTTGAAGTAGCGCGGTCTTTTGCCGATACATGCACAATGCCGTTGGCATCGATATCGAAGGTCACTTCAATTTGCGGTACGCCACGTGGTGCTGGTGGCAAGTCAACAAGTTGGAATTTGCCCAGTGTCTTGTTGTACTGCGCCATTTCGCGCTCACCTTGCAGCACGTGAATTTCTACCGATGGCTGCATGTCTTCTGCAGTGGTGAACACTTCAGTACGACGTGTGGGAATGGTGGTATTGCGCTCGATGAGCTTTGTCATGACGCCGCCCTTGGTTTCAATTCCCAGCGACAACGGTGTGACGTCGAGGAGCAACACATCTTTTACATCACCCTTCAATACGCCTGCTTGCACTGCTGCACCAATAGCAACTACTTCGTCGGGGTTTACCGACTTGTTTGGCTCTTTGCCGGTCAGTGATTGCACGAGGTCTTGCACTGCTGGCATACGAGTAGAACCGCCCACCAAGATGACGTGGTTGATTTGTCCCTTTGACAAACCAGCGTCTTTGATTGCTTGTTCAAAAGGAATACGGCAGCGCTCAATGAGGTCTGATGTCATTTCCTGGAATTTTGAACGTGACAATGTTTCGTCGAGGTGAAGTGGGCCTTCTGCAGTTGCCGTAATGAACGGCAAGTTGATTTGAGTTTGCTGCACTTGTGACAATTCAATTTTTGCTTTTTCAGCAGCCTCTTGCAGACGCTGTTTCGCCATGCGATCTTGTGCAAGGTCAACACCGTGTGCGCTCTTGAATTGTGAAACGAGCCAATCGATAATGCGTTGGTCCCAGTCGTCACCACCTAGAACGGTGTCGCCGTGTGTGCTCTTTACTTCAAACACACCGTCGCCAATTTCCAAAACGCTCACGTCGAAAGTTCCGCCACCAAGGTCGAATACCAAAACGGTTTCGTCTTCGCCGCCTTTGTCGAGGCCGTATGCCAAAGCTGCAGCGGTTGGTTCGTTGATAATACGCAACACTTCAAGACCAGCGATTTGCCCTGCTTCTTTTGTTGCAGTGCGTTGTGCATCGTCGAAGTACGCAGGAACGGTAATAACAGCTTGCGTGACGGTGTCACCCAGGTACGCCTCGGCGTCGCGCTTCAACTTCATGAGTGTGCGGGCGCTGATTTCTTGTGGTGTGTACTGCTTGCCATCGATATCGGGGGTCTTCCAGTTTTCGCCCATGTGGCGCTTCACTGAACGAAAGGTGCGATCGGGGTTGGTAATGGCCTGGCGCTTGGCAACTTCGCCCACCAGTACTTCACCAGTTTTTGAAAATGCCACGACCGACGGTGTGGTGCGGGCACCTTCTGAGTTGGGGATGACCACAGGGTCGCCGGCTTCCAAAACGGAAACAACGGAGTTTGTGGTGCCAAGGTCGATTCCGACTGCTTTTGCCATGGTGGGGGTTCCTTTTTCTTGAAAGAGTGATATGTCGGGCACAAAAGACTCTGTACCGGGGGGTTGATACAGGATCCTTAGTGACTTGTACTCAAGATTAGGGGAGTTCGAATTTATCCACAACTCGTGCGGGCAAAAAAGTATAAATGTTGAGTGGAAGTGACTTAAGTACTTCCCGTTTGGTAGGGGCTGCTGCAATGGTCGTACCATTTCACTATGACTGGAACGCTCGTCCTTCTTCGCCATGGCCAAAGCACCTGGAATGAACTCAACTTGTTCACGGGCTGGCACGACGTGGAACTCACCGCCCTCGGGAAAAGTGAGGCATCGGCGGCAGGAACCCTCATGAAAGCAGAAGGTCTGGTCTTCGACTTTGCACACACCAGTTTGCTCACCCGCGCCGTACGCACCTGCAATTTGGCACTCGAAGCAATGGATCAAATGTGGTTGCCCTTGCAGCGCCTCTTGCGATTAAAATAGAGTGATTAAGTTGGTATTATAGTTGTGTATTTTAAGTGTTT
>JAPKZV010000005.1 GCA_026393585.1 Actinomycetota bacterium | reverse complement strand
TACAGAAATGTCTCCAGTACCACCAAGTGCACGAAAGGCAATTGAGGCTGGGTGAAATTCATCGGCAACAACATCGCCTTTCTCTGCCTCGCGCACCGTTGCGTACAAAGACAGCGCCATGGCGATTCCATCGAACCCTGGGCCCAAATTGGCCGAGCTAGCGGGAACACGCACTGCCAGCGAGGAAATAGTTACTCCAAACGCTCAGCAGCTGTAGTACTTGCGGCAATGAGTTTCTGCAATACCGCTGATGCTTTACCTGTATCAATTGATTGCTCGGCCAACACGCGACCTTCACCGAGCGACGCAGCAACTCCAGCAACATGCAGAGCTGCTGCAGCGTTCAACACCACGGTGTCACGTGCTGCGCCTACTTCACCTGCCAATACAGCACGAGCAATGCGCGCATTTTCGGTTGCGTCTCCGCCAACTATTGCCGACAGCGGTTGCGACAACAGACCGATGTCGGAACAATCAACTTTCAATTCACTGACTTCGCCGTTACGTAATTGCATCAAGAGCGCAGGGCCAGCAAGGGTGAGTTCGTCAACACCACCTTGTGCGGTTCCGTTGCTTCCATGCACCACCCATGCAGATGTGACTCCACGAGAAGACAACGCTTCAATCATCGGGCGCATCATCCATGGCGCGGCAACGCCCACCAACATGGAAGAGATGGGCGCAGGGTTTGCCATCGGGCCCAACAAGTTGAATGCAGTGGAGATTCCTATTTCGCGGCGCGATGGCCCCGTGTAGCGAAACGCGGGGTGAAAACGAGCGGCAAGACAAAAGCCCATACCGGCTTCATCAATACACTGCGCAACACCTACAGGATCGAGTTCAATAGCAACACCGAGTTCTTCAAGAACATCGGCTGCACCACATTTCGATGAGGCGGCGCGGTTCCCGTGCTTGCATACCGGCACACCAGCACCAGCGACCACAAGCGAAGTGACAGTAGAAACGTTGAAAGAATGGCTTTGGTCGCCACCAGTACCCACAATGTCGATGGTGCGTTGAGCAAGCTCAGGCGCAAGATCTACTCGTTGACCAGCGGAACGTACCGCACGCAACATTCCTGATAATTCGGTTGCAGTTTCGCCTTTGGCACGCAAAGCAACAATAAACGCGGTCATTTGAGAGGCTGTTGCTTGCCCATTCAAAATGTCGGTAATAGCCGCTTCGGCAATATGGGCCTCGAGGTCTTTTCCAGAAACAAGTGTTCCGAGAATTCCTGGCCACCCTCCGTATTGAGCAATATCGAGCGAATGCGAAGAAGTCACTCGCTCATTCTTACGCAGACCGACGGCGTTGACGCACAATGCGTCGACGTTCGCGTTCTGTGGTGCCGCCCCAGACACCTTCTTTTTCACGACTCGCTAAGGCATGTTCAAGGCACGACACCCGCACATGGCAGGTATCGCAGACCGCGATGGCGATTTCTACCTGGGCTTCGTCGCCTTCATCAGGGAAAAAGACCGCAGGATCGAGACCTTGACAGGCCCCTTTTTGTCGCCATGAAAGATCGATGACTGTCACGTTGTTCCCCCACCGTGTTGCAGTTCACCCCGGAAAAACCCCGGAATGTGTTCTGTGTGGCCCTCGCCGCGCATCCCCCGATGCGTGACGAACGTCTCACCTCGCCTACCTTACGTTGCGCTCTGCAAGTAACGCAAACTCTGGGGAAAAGAATTAGCTATTTGCCTGCAGGTCGATGAGGAGCTCTCCAACTGTGGAATCGGCCAACTCAATGACTTCTAAATAGTTGGGGTGAATACAGCGTAACTGCACCGGCCCACTAGCAAAAGTGGCTACTTGTTCTGGTGTGAAATCGAAGTGGATGTAGTGCACAGCCGCGGTGATGTCTTCACGGGTGAGCGCAGCATCGTGTTGAGCGTCGGTGACCGGGTGAACTTCAGTGCCATCGCTCAGCACAACGACAATGGAGCGCTCAATTCCTACCAATTTTGGCAACCATTCACGCATGGCAGCTTCGGTGGTGATTTCAATGAAGATGGTGCAGCTCAGCTGACCTGGTTCCGGGATGAGTGGGTTATATGCATTGAGTTCTTCATATACGCCTTCGTCGGTGAGGACCTTCTCGGCGCGCAACATTTCCTGAATTTGCATCCACATGGTGTCTCTGTTTTCAAAGAGCACGGTGAGAATAGTTCCCAGCTCAACACGACGTTTGCGCTTGAGTTCCATAACGCGCGCTTTTTCAGCAACGCGAACTTTTTCATAAGCACGCAGGTCGAGAATGTCGTCGATGACAAGTTTGCGTGAACCATTGTGAGATGGTGACAATACGGGGGGCATATTTATCCTCTCTTTTTGGGTTGTTTATTTTTCTTCGGGGATCCCATATGCGCGAGCCAACAATTGCAGTGGATGGCTCGGCGATTTGCCTGTTTGCTCGGTAATAGCGGTGTTCGCCAAATGACAATCGCCAGCTATTTCATCGCCCTCGGCAGCTTCAATTTCGTCGGCAAGTTTGCGGGCAATAGGTATTGACATGTCGGCATTTTCAGCCCGAAGGCCCCACATGCCATCGATACCTGAACAGGTTTGAATGAGTTTGATTTTTGAACCAGTGAGCTTCAACAAGTCGCGGCTCTTCATTCCAATGTTCTGAGCACGCAAATGGCATG
>JAPKZV010000132.1 GCA_026393585.1 Actinomycetota bacterium | reverse complement strand
CAAGTCTCCTGAACGACGCCCATGCAAGGCAGAAACTGGCCACGGCTCACCAAGACCGAGTGAAAGGAAATTCCAGCGATCATTTTCGCGACGCTCGTTGTCTGATTTATTAGCGACAACGAGAACGGTTGCTCCCGATTTACGCAACCACATTCCGATGCGCTCGTCATCGTCAGTGGCACCAACCGAGGCATCGACAATAAAGAGAACGAGGTTTGCTTCTTTAACAGCTTGCTCGACTTGGCGCGATACCTTTTCTTCGAGGTCGCTTCCTCCAGGCATCCAGCCGCCAGTATCGGTAACGCTGAACTCACGACCCAGCCACGAGGCATCGTGGGTATTTCGGTCGCGCGTGATGCCTGGGCGGTCTTCAACAATGGCTACTTGTCCGCCAACGAAGCGGTTGAATAGTGTGCTTTTACCGACGTTTGGGCGACCAACGATGACAACATGGGGTTTCATTGCATTACCTTTTCCAGAAAATTGCGTAGTGCATGACCGTCGGTTGGCAGAACCACAGCCGACGACGGGAGGTCCTCGAGTGTCATTCCGTCAAGAAAGCGACCTTCCGACAAGCACACATCGGGTAGAAGAAACACGTCACATTCGACATGAGACAACATGACTGAGCGAATATCTTCGCCAACCATCAAACCCGAGACTGCAGTATTGCCCCCAAAATAGTTATTTACTACGGGCAAAACCGAAATTCGGTCTCCGTAATCGCTGACAAGTGCTGAAATCACACTCGCCGCATACGCACCAGTCAAAATACCCACCTTGCCAGTAGACGAGGTGACCGACGGCGCACGACGTGTGAGTTCCACCGGCTGGCTATGAACAACACGTAGCCCCGTGTCGCCTGCAGGGTTGTGAATACTGGAATCGCGAATTGATCTGTAGCCGCCTGGCGTCGCTCCGTCGACCGACGCGAAGAAACCACTCGTTTGCTGCGCGAGAGTTTCAGCATCGTTGATCTTTCGACCATGGAACTCTTCGACGAAACTCGAGACAATGCCCACACCATCTTCGTACATCGGGTAACCGCCATAAGAAGATGCATCGGGGAATGGCATATTGCCAAGCAGATAGAACTCATCAGATGGCCAGAACATTTTCTTACCGAGTAGTTGTTCGGCAATGAGTTGATACTTTTCACAAAGCGCAACAACATCGGCTGCTTCTTGTGGCGTATGAACGCGAAGTTCAGCTTCCGGATTGAATTGACTCAGACCCAAAGGAACAATCGCAACAGCTTCAAGAAGTGGATACTGATCAAGAACATCAATGAGTGTGCGCTCGAGATCTTCACCATTGTTGTGGTCGGGGCACACCACTATTTGCCCGCGAACATCAATTCCGTTTTCAAGCAGCACCTTGAGCCACCTCAGGCTCACTGCTCCGCGTTCATTACGCAACATATCGGCGCGCTTCCACGGGTCACTGACATGAATGCTCACATGCAGCGGTGACAGTTTTTGATCTAATACGCGCTCAAGGTCTGCTTCTGTAAAACGCGTCAGCGTTGTGAAATTACCAAAGAGGAAACTCAACCGATAGTCATCGTCTTTGAGGTACAAACTCTTGCGTAGATTTTTGGGTAACTGATAGATGAAACAAAAAGAGCAATGGTTGTCGCATGTTTGCACCCGGTCGAAAACAGCGCTGGAAATTTCCACGCCCAACTGCTCGCCTGCCCGTTTTTCAATATCAAACTCAAAAGGCATTCCATTTCGATCGATGTCGAGAGAAATACTTGCCTCGTCAACTGCATGGTGCCATTCAATGATGTCGCGCACCACTTGGCCATTGACGCTCATCACCACATCACCCACGAGCACGCCAGCACGCTCAGCCGGGGAACCTTGGTGTACTGCCACAATTCGGGCAGTGAGTTCGGTGGAAACAGACACATAGAGAGGCTACTTGCGCCTCAGCGAACTAATGTGGGACGCATATGGCCCCCACTCCACAAGAAGCCCAAGTCGCTCCAGCGACTGCGCAGCACGTGGACCGCGTGTTACTTGCCGCGCCTCGTGGTTTTTGCGCCGGAGTGGAAATGGCCATTAAGGCTCTCTCGTGGATGGTGCGTACCTTTCCTGCTCCTGTGTACTGCTATCACGAAATCGTTCACAACCAGCTTGTAGTTGAGCGCTTCACCGACCTGGGCGTCATTTTCGTTGATGATATTTCAGAGGTACCTACAGGCATGCCCATTATGTTGTCTGCGCATGGATCGGCGCCTGAAGTAGTGGAAGAAGCACGGCGACGCGGAAGCTATGTTGTCGACTCTGTGTGCCCTCTCGTAACGAAGGTTCATCACGAAGTAAAGGTGCGCTCAGCCAAGGGGTACCACATTGTTTATGTGGGCCATGAAGGTCACGAAGAGGCAGTGGGCACAATGGCTGTAGCCCCCCAATCAATTTCCCGCGTGGAAACCGTTGCCGATGTGATGGCTCTTCAAGATTTCGATCAACCTTTAGCGCTACTCGCACAAACCACTCTTTCGCATCGCGATTGGGAAGGCGTTGCGCTTGCGGTGCGCAATCGTTTCACCGATGTGTGGTCTCCTGGTCGCAGCGACCTCTGCTTTGCCACAACAAACCGTCAAAGTGCTCTCATGCAAATGGCCGAGCGGTGCGACAGCATCATTGTGATTGGGTCGTCAAACTCGTCAAACACTCGTGCTCTTGAGCGACTCGCTATTGATTCAGGATGCAAACGAGTTCTGCGCATCAACAGTGCGAGCGAGCTTCCGCACGATTTATTTGGCCAAGTTGGTGTCACCGCAGGAGCTTCCGCCCCAGAAGAACTTGTTGAAGAGGTACTGCAGTTTCTCAGACCTATCAATGGCATTGAAGAAGTTCGCGTGACAGAAGAAGACGAGTACTTCCCGCCTCCCCGCAATATTCGCGAATTGCAATCGAGCACGCTGACCGCTTGCTACACCATGCTCGGAGTGCCTGTTGCGCAACGTCGCAACATTGACGACCGAAAAACCGCTGCGAGCAATGTTCTCGATGCTCTCAGACAACAAGAAAGCACTTCACCTCATGATTAGCCCCACATTCGATTCACTGAGAATTTTTCTTCACCTCTTAGCCGCAGCCGTATGGGTAGGTGGGCAAATTGTCCTTGGAGGTCTTGTTCCAAAACTTCGGAAATCTCACCCCGAAGCTCTCACGACTACCGCACAAGCGTTCGCTCGCATTGCGTGGCCAGCATTTGCGGTTCTCGTCATCACCGGATTTTGGAACATCTTCGACACCGACATCACCGCACTCGACACGTCATACCAAGTGACCCTAGGAATCAAGATCATTCTTGTTGCCATAGGCGCCATTGCCACTGTGGCTCATAGCGCATCGCCCGATAAACGCGTGAAAGCAATTGGTGGAGCCATTGGACTCCTCAGTTCACTCGTGATCTTCTATTTAGGAATTCTGCTGTCGAGCGCGGTTTAGTTACGCGGAACTTTGCTCCAGGCGACATCGCGGTCAACGCGAACATCGCCAGGCAAACCAAGAACTCGTTCACCGAGAATGTTCTTCATCACCTCAGTGGTGCCGCCCTCAATTGAGTTGGCGCGGCTGCGCAAAAATGCCTTTTGCATGTATTCAAAGCCCATCGCTGTTTCGGGGCGAATCATTTCGTACGAGCCATAGAGCATTCCGTCGGCGCCCATCAACTGGATGCAGAATTCGTATACATCTTTATTGAGGTTTGCGCTTTCCATCTTTCCGATGGAACCTTCAGGACCCGGCACTCCTACCTTGCGCAATTGACCAGCACGAATGTTGGTGAGTCGCAGCACTTCTGCTCGAGCCCACAACTTCATGAGCTCATCGCGAGTTGAGGCGTCTTTGCGATCAGCTGGCAAATCATTCCATAGTTTGACTGCTCCAGAAATGACACCGGTTCCTCGTGGAGGAACGGCTCCACCAATGGAAACGCGTTCGTTCATCAACGTGGTGAGACTTACTCTCCAACCATCACCAGGGCCACCCAACATTTCAGAATGCGGGATACGCACATCGGTGAAATACACCTCGTTGAATTCTGCTTCGCCAGTCATTTGACGCAACGGGCGCACTTCAACACCTGGGGCTTGCATGTCGACAACAAACGCGGTGAGTCCGGCGTGCTTCACAGCCTCTGCATCGGTACGAACAACAAGCAAACCAAATCGCGACAAGTGCGCAAGTGTGGTCCATACCTTTTGACCATTGGCAATCCACTCTTCACCATCTTGCACACCTTTGGCCGAGAGACCCGCGAAGTCGGACCCGGAACCTGGTTCGGAAAACAGTTGGCACCACACTTCTTCACCAGTGAAGAGTGGGCGGAGATACCTTTTCTTTTGTTCTTCGCTGCCCCACTCAACCACTGTTGGTCCGCACATGCCATAACCAATGGGGTTGCGATAGTAGGGGTTCGGAGCTCCTGCTTTTGCGGTCTGCTCGTTGACAATTTTTTGATATCGGGGAGAAAGACCTAGACCACCATGACCAACGGGGAACTGCACCCATGCAAGACCCAGATCGAATTGGGCACCCAAAAAGGTCAATGCATCTGTTGAACTTGGTGGGTATTCACTGAGCAATTGCTCGACGAGCTGGGTGACGAGGAGTTCTTCTGAAACTGTTGCAGTAGTGGACATCCCCCTAAGTTACCGCACGGTTAGGGCCCCTGCTAAACGAAGCCCCCAGATCAAAGATCGGCTACTTTGGGAAGATGTACCCAGGAGATTTTGCTCAGTCCACACCCAATAAACCTGCCTACATCATGGCCTCTACTGGGGAAATCGTTACCTACAAACAACTCGATGACTCAGCCAACCGGCTAGCGAATCTCCTGCGCGCCAGTGGCTTCGAGGTGGGCGACCACATCGCTATTTGCATGGAGAACCACCCACGTTTCTTCGAAGTGATTTGGGGCTGCCACTACGCCGGGCTCATCTATACCGCCTGCTCTAGCAGACTCACCAGCGATGAACTTTCGTACATCATCAACGATTGCGGTGCCAAGGGTTTCATTACTTCCAAGTACAAATCAGATCAGGCAGCCGAGATCATCAACGACATCCCACAAGCCGCTTTGCGTCTCATGGTTGACGGAACAATTCCCGGGTTCGACTCATATGAACAAGCCGTTTCGCAACACAGCACAGAGCCACTCACCGAGCGCATCAGCGGCATGGACATGCTCTATTCAAGTGGCACTACAGGCCGCCCGAAAGGCGTAAAGGGAGTTCTTCCTCGCACAGAACTCACCACACAAAATGGCGTTGCGAATCTTGCCCAAATGTTGTTTTCTATGACCGAATATGCGGTGTACCTCTCGCCTGCACCGCTGTATCACGCAGCCCCACTGCGCTTTAACCTCGCAACGATGTTCACGGGGGCAACTTCGGTCATTATGGAACACTTCGATGCTGAAGAATATTTGGGCTACGTCGAGAAGTACAACATCACGCACAGCCAACTTGTTCCCACCATGTTCGTCAGAATGCTGAAGTTGCCTGTTGAGGTGCGAGAGCGCTACAACCTTTCATCCCTAAAAGTTGCAATACATGCTGCAGCGCCCTGCCCAGTGCAGGTGAAGAAGCAAATGATTGAGTGGTGGGGTCCGGTCATTCACGAGTACTACGCAGGCACCGAAGGAAACGGGTTTGTTTACTGCAACTCAGAGATGTGGCTTGCCCACCCCGGCACCGTCGGTACGTCAATTCAGGGCGTTGTGCACATTTGCGACGAAGAAGGAAATGAACAGCCACAAGGTGAGTCGGGAACAATTTTCTTTGAAAGCCAAACACAGTTTGAGTACCACAATGACCCCGAGAAAACGAAGTCTTCGCGCGACCCACAAGGTCGTGGCTGGTCGACACTCGGCGATGTTGGCTACCTAGATCAAGACAATTTCTTGTTCCTCACCGACCGTAAAGCGTTCATGATTATTTCTGGTGGAGTCAACATTTATCCGCAGGAATCAGAAAACGTGCTCATCAACCACCCTCGTGTTGTCGACGTTGCAGTCTTTGGCGTGCCCAACGATGAATTTGGCGAGGAGGTCAAAGCAGTTGTGCAACCCGATGTGATGCCGTCCACCGCACAAGAAGCCGAAGCTCTCGCCAAAGAACTCATCGTCTTTTGCAAGAGTCAGCTAGCCGACTTGAAGTGCCCGCGCAGCGTTGACTTTCGCCCTGAGCTTCCTCGCCACCCCACTGGCAAGTTGTACAAAAAACTTTTGAAAGATGAATACTGGCAAGCCGCTGGCCGGTCGATCTAGTGACCTCACCACACCCGTTTTTCTCGTGGGGTGCATCGCACGCGTTTGCACACCGTGGTGGCGCTAGTGATGCCCCAGAAAACACTGTGTCGGCATTTCAGATGGCAATCGACTTGGGGTACACATATTTAGAAACCGACGTACACGCAACTAGTGATGGAGTGCTGTTGGCATTTCACGACGACAATTTACAGCGCACGTGCAATCACCCTGGCAAAATCAGCGAGCTCACCTACCAGCAGATTCAAGAAGTAAAGGTAGAAGGTACAGAACACATACCAACCCTTCAAGAGCTTCTCACCCTCTGGCCAGAAGCGCGTTGGAATATCGACTGCAAAAGTGACTCAGCACTTACTCCTTTGGTCAACATACTCAAGCAAAACAACGCTGCAGAGCGTGTGTGCCTCGGAGCCTTTAGCGATCGACGCCTCAGGCAGTTGCGGGAACAATTGGGAACCCAATACGCCACTTCACTCGGACCGAAAGGCGTTGCTCGCCTGCTGCTAGCAGTTGCCGCAGGAAGGCCCCTGCGGTTTCCCCCCGGGATCCATGCCGCACAGATTCCCGCAAAGCAAGGCCCCATACCGCTGGGTTCCGAAAGATTTATCGATATTGCTCACCGCAGCAGGCTCTCTGTTCACTATTGGACCATTGA
The DNA here is from genome assembly GCA_026393585.1 of Actinomycetota bacterium. Taxonomy (GTDB): domain Bacteria; phylum Actinomycetota; class Acidimicrobiia; order Acidimicrobiales; family Ilumatobacteraceae; genus F1-20-MAGs119. Next base: position 4,609 of record JAPKZV010000132.1, on the reverse strand, counting down.
CGATCCACAACAAATGAATGAGCTTCTCGATAATGGTGCAGATGGCATCATGACCGACAAACCAGCGGTTTTGAAAGATGTCCTCATCGCACGTGATTCTTGGCGTAACAATAACTTTACGAAATAGAAACTCTTCTTCGTCATCGGCGTACGCAAGCCTGAGGAGCATTTAGTAGTTTGTCTATATGCGCGTCGACACAAACTTTTTCTGCACAGTTCCTATGCCCGATGCAGGTGACCCCAGCATCTCCCCCACCAGTCGCCGATACGACAACGACGCCGTCGTTGAGTGCTACAAAAATTTGGTTGATTGGTCAAAGACCGCCGATGCACTCGGCTACGACACGATGTGGCTCACCGAACATCACTTCCAATTTGAAGGCTACGAAGTTCTTCCCAACCTCATTTTGTTTGGCATGCATCTTGCCGGACTCACCAAAGACCTCCGCCTCGGCCAAATGTTCAACGTGGTACCGCAGTGGCACCCATTGCGCCTGGCTGAAGACTTCGCCTTGGCCGACATCATCACTGGTGGCCGCATGGAGATTGGCGTCGGACGTGGAACTGTTCCCCGCGAAGCATGGAGCCTCGGCACAGTTGTTGCCTCGGGCGACAACGCCATGTCTGCCGAACACGATCGCATCAACCGCGAAACGTTTGAAGAGGCGATGGAAGTCATCAAACTCGCATGGTACGAGGAGCGATTCTCTTACCGCGGAAAACACTTTGTTTTCCCTGCCGATGGAATTCCCGACCGCGGTTCGATGGTGAACGACCTCACCTTGATACCCAAGCCACAACGCGTTGTTGATATTTATCAGCCCGTTACTTCTCCCGAAACAATTGAGTATGTTCCTCGTGCCGGGCACAAGGCTGTTTACTGGCTGCAAAATGCAGAAAGCCAAAAGCAGAAATGGGATCGTTACGCAGAAATCCGCGAGGAGATCGGCAATCCAGTTGCCCCTGGCGAAGACAGGTGTTTGGTCATGAATATGCACGTTGGGAAAACGCGCGAAGCAGCGATGCGGCGCGGACGACCCGGGCACGATGAATTTACAAAATTCCTTGCGCCATACGGACGATTCAGTTCGTATCGGAACCCCGACGGTTCCAAAGTGCCTTTTGATTTCAACCCCACAGTCGAACAGTCAGTTGAACAGAAGATTCAAATTGTTGGATCCATCGACGATGCTGTCGACACATTGGGATACTGGCGCGACCTACTCGACCTCAAACACCTCTGTATCTTTTTCGACTTCCCCGGCTTGAGCCGCGAAGAGATGAACGAACAGATGCACTTAGTTGCCGAAGAAGTAATGCCGCGACTTGGCGAGAAGATGGATCGTCGACCCACAAATGCACCCGCTGCATTGAAATAATCCTCGTTCATGACCTCGCACATCATTCGCAATGCTCGCCTCTCCGATGGCAGCCATGTTGACGTGCATTTATCTGCAGGAATTGTTGAGAAAACCACACCACATAACCCCACAGCAGTGGTGAACGAACACGAGACCGACGCCAAGGGTCAACTGATACTTCCGACCCTTGCAGAGCCACATGCCCACCTCGACAAAGCATTTCTTGCCGAGCGCATTCCTAACCCCTCTGGTGATCTTCTTGGTGCTATTCATGCTGTGCATGAACACGCCCATACGTTGACATTCGACGACATTGTTGAAAGAGCTTCACGAGCCGTCAACATCTATCTCAAAAATGGCACCACACGTATACGAACACACGCCGACACTTTTGACGGCTCCACTTTGCAGGTGAGAGCACTACGCCAAGTTGCCAATAATTTCCGCGACTTATGCGACATAGAGATCTGCGCTCTCGTTCAATGGCCACTAACGGGCAAGGAAGGCAAGCCCAGTCGACTACTTGCCGAACGAGCCCGAGCCGATGGCGCCGATCTTATTGGGGGTTGCCCGCACCTCGACACCGACCCATCGGGGGCTAACAAGGTGTTTCTCGCACTTGCGAAAGATCTCGACTGCAATTTAGATCTCCATGTCGATGAAACCCTGGATGCAGGAATGCTCTCTTTGCGCGACCTTGCCAAACGCGTCATCAATAAAGCACCTGCTTTTAGCGTCACCGCATCACATTGCGTGAGTTTGGGAATGCAAAGCACGAAAGTGCAAAAACAAGTGTCACGATTGGTGGCCGAAGCCAATATCGCAATTGTGACTCTGCCGCAAACGAATCTGTATCTCCAAGGCCGCGAATACCCATCGGCGATGCCTCGAGCACTCACAGCGCTTGCCGCACTACGAGCAGCAGGCGTCACGGTATTGGCGGGAGGCGACAACCTTCAAGACCCCTTCAACCCGATGGGCCGCGCCGACCCACTTGAGGCCGCCGGATTATTAGTATCGGCTGGTCACTATTTCCCCGAAGATGCCTTTGAAGCTGTGGGTAGCACTGTTCACCAGCGTTTATCGGGAGAATTACCCTTTCTCACTCCCGGGGCTAGAGCACATTTCATTCTCACGCCTGCCAAGTCTGTACGCGAATTCATCGCATTTGCCAATCAACCGCGTTCCGTATTTCGCCATGGAACACTCATCCACGACACGTTGGAAGCATAAGTTTATTTACCGAAGTTAAATGCGGCGATTTCTCTCAGCGCTGAACAGAAGTTATCTACAGCTCCATCGAACAATTTTTTGCCCAGTTCAGCATTTGCAACTGTGGGGTCACCAACGAAACCCTCTTCGTTGAAGTCATTTGACATCCAACCAAATGAGACGGAGCCGCCAAATTTCACATGCTTGTTCGCCGCCAGCTTCTCGGGAATACGACGCACGGCGAGAGACATATCGACCAAGTCAGGGCGCAAGTACAACATGATCGAGGTTTCATCGGTACCTGCATGAACACCCATTCCCAGTTCATTCTCAGGAGACAATCCACCCTGGTCGGCAGGGAGCCCTGGATGAGCCAAGAAGGTTTTCAGACCATATTTAAGCCTCAATTCCCTATTGGCCACAGACACCAAGGAACTGTTACCCCCGTGCCCGTTTAAAAACACAAGCCGTTCAGCGCCTGTCATTGCAATACAACGACCGATGTCGTCGAGCACACGTAGGAGTGTGTCGGTTGTGAGCCAAATTGTTCCGGGGCTCCAAGCATGCTCATTGGACTTTGTCACAGCTAACGGTGGCAATAACCAGGCATTTAATTCTTCGCCAACCTTCTCGACCGCTGCAATAGCCACAGCATCGGCAATCACCAAGTCGGTATTGAGTGGGAGATGAGGACCATGTTGTTCAATAGCTCCAAGCGGCTGCACGATTATTGCCGTATTGTTAAGAACATGTGCGATTTGTGGAGCACGCAAATTACCCAAAAGTCGCGAGGTAGAAATGTTTGCAGAAGTCATGCCCCAAAAGTACACGATAAAGATTGACCAACTCCATGATGCAACCTTCAACTAGTCCATTACTTCACGATTCTTACGATGCCGTTGTTGTGGGCGCAGGACACAACGGCCTTACAACTGCAACGTACTTAGCCCGAGCCGGCTTAAGAACTTTGCTCGTTGAAGCTCGTAGCGAAGTGGGTGGAACTGCTGCTAGCGACACCTTTGCAGGATGCAGAGTCAATATTTGCAACTGCGATCACCTCGCAGTAAGAACAAACCCTCTCATTGAAGAACTTCAACTACACAAGCATGGTTTGGAATACATCGACATCGAACCTGCTCAAATCAATGGTTCGTGGCATAGCGACAATTGGTGGCCGTCTTTTCATGATCTCGAGAGAACATGCGAAGCCCTCTCACGAGCACTTCCCCACGAGGTGAATAACTACCGCCGATACGTTGCAGACGCTCTTCCTGTCATATCCCTCATTTTAGATAACGCCAATGACATCCCATCTCGGCGAAAGCTCTTGTCGAATACTGCTAGACGGCGTGGACGCGGCGTGACACGCCTTTTGCAATGGAGTCGCTCGTCAGCAGCCGAGGTATTAGAAAGCTACTTCACTTCACCAGAAATCATTGGACCTGCACTTGTTGAAGGTCCAACCGTGTGGGGTGTTTCACCGCACACTCCACACACCGGTTTAGGCGCCATTACTCTTGCAATGCGCCATGCCGCACAAGTAGGACGCCCCGTTGGTGGCAGCGGTGCTCTTCCGAATGCACTACTCAGCGCATACGAGTCATTTGGTGGACATCTCCTCTTAGCTTCACCTGTCTCAGCAATTCTCTGCGAAGACCAATTGCTCTATGGCATCGAGTTAGCTGATGGTCGAGTCATTCGCAGTAGCACCGTCATTTCAGCATGTAATCCACACGACACCTTTGTGAAGTGGCTAAGGGGTGCCCCCTCATCAGCTAACACATTCATTGAACGCTGGCGTACCACCCCACAGTCACAAGGGTACGAATCGAAAATTGATGCAATTTTCAAGGGCGATATTCAATACAAAGCTCTTCAACACGACCGGTACCAAGATGTTCTTACTCATAACGAAGGTTGCACTTTCGTTATTGCGCCCAACACTCAGGAACTCCACGAAGGTCACATGAAAATGGCAGCCGGACAAATTCTTGCGCGTCCTGCATTTCTGGCAAACACTCCCACACTGACCGACT
>JAPKZV010000075.1 GCA_026393585.1 Actinomycetota bacterium | reverse complement strand
TGGAGCGCACATGGGCAATGAGGGTTTGGGCGTCGATGCTTTGCCCAGGGCGGGCCTCAACCAAAGCGGTAATGGCTTCGCCAAAGCGCTCATCTGGCAGGCCCACAACAGCGGCGTCGAGCACCGATGGGTGGGTCTTCAATACTTCTTCCACCTCTTCGGGGTAGACCTTTTCGCCGCCGGTGTTAATGCACTGGCTGCCACGGCCCAACAGTCGCACGGTGCCATCGGCATCGACCTCGGCGAAGTCGCCAGGAATGGAATAACGAATGTTGTCGATGGTGATGAAAGTGGTTGCCGACTTTGCTTCGTCTTTGTAATAACCCATTGGGGTGCGACCACGAAGTGCCACACGACCACGCTCGCCACTACCGGGAACAACATCGCGGCCATCTTCATGCACTACACGTGTGTTGGGTCCGAGTTTGAATGTTGCAGTGCTTGATGCGCTGTCGGCAGTGGTGGTGGCCGCTGCCATGCCAATTGCTTCTGATGAACCAAGGCTGTCGATGAGAATGAGTTTTTCGTTGTGACGCAACAAGCCGGCTTTCGTTTCGGCCGACCACATGACACCACTCGACACAATCATTTTCAACGACGAGATGTCGTACTTGCCAGGGTTTTCATCGAGTGCGCGCAAGATGGGTTTGGCAAATGCATCGCCCACAATCGACACGCTGTTCACTCGTGCTGAAGCAACAACAGCGAGAAGTTCTTGTGCATCGAATGTGCGGCTGGTCATGGTGGCAATAGAGCCGCCTAAAAGTTCCACATTGCATTGAATGCGCCGGTTCCGTGCATGAGCTGAGCTGCTGGCATGTTGACCTCAACAGGCTTGCTCAAGCGTGCAGCAAGTGCGTCGTAATCTTTGAGCGCAGGAAGTGGGCGCTTCGATGGTGCATCGAGGCTGGCAATGATGTCGTCTTGACGCCACATCACACCTTTGGGCATTCCTGTGGTGCCGCCGGTGTACAGGAAGTACATGTCATCGCCGCTGCGTGGCCATGGTGCAATAGCTAGTGCTTGGTTGCTTGTTGCTGCAGTGGTGTAGGGAACCGCCCACTCGGGGCAAGGTTGTGAACCATCGTCGACCCAGATCCATGTTTTGACATTCGGAACACGTGCGCGCACTGCTGCACAACGGTCGGTGTAGGAAGCGTGAAAGATGACAGCAACAGCATCGGAGTTGTCCCACAAGTAAGCGAGCTCATCTTCGGTGTAGCGATAGTTGGTGTTCACAGGAACAAGGCTGATTTTGAAGAGACCAAACATCGACTCTAAAAATTCGGGGCAGTTGTGCATGTACTGCGCCACTTTGTCTTGGTGCTTTACGCCTGCTGCCAAGAGCGTGTTGGCGATGCCGTTTGCACTGGCGTTGAATTCGGCCCAGGTGCTGGTGCGGTCACCATGTGTTTGTGCGGTTACTTCGGGGAAGCGTGCGGCGTGGAATTCCCACATCTCGGCAAAGTTCCAGCCGTTGTCGTTGTAGGTCGGGGTCGAAGATTGAGTCACGAGAGGAAACACTACGCTGTGAGACGTGGACCAACTATTGCCAGGCGACACCGACGAGCGAAGAATTTCTATTCGTACATGGCTAGCCGAGCATCCGCGGCCCACCCCCCGCCAACTTGCACATGCTGGGTATGTTGCCCCTCACTGGCCAGCGCCGTGGGGCTTGGCCGCAGACCCCATTCATCAACTCATCATCGACGACGAGCTAGCGCGCGCAGGAGTGCAGCGTCCGTCGAATGCCATTGGTATTGGCTGGGCAGGGCCCACCATTGCCTATGCCGGAAGCGAAGAACAAAAAGAGCGTTACCTTTTCCCACTGCTCACCGCAGAAGAAATATGGTGTCAACTCTTTAGTGAGCCAGGCAGTGGTAGCGACCTCGCGAGTTTGTCGACCCGTGCCGAGCGCGATGGCGACGAATGGGTGGTGAATGGTTCCAAAATTTGGACCAGCGGAGCGCAACATTCTCAGTTTGGTATTTTGCTGGCGCGCACCAACCCCGATGCTGCAAAACATAAAGGCATCACCTATTTCATTTGCCCCATGAACTTGCCGGGTATCGATATTCGACCTATTCGGGAAATGACGGGTGGAGAAACGTTCAACGAAGTGTTTTTCACCGATGTGCGCTTACCGCTTGATGCTGTTGTGGGCGAAGTGAACGATGGTTGGCGTTTAGCGAAAGTAACGCTGGGTAATGAACGTGTGTCATTGAGTACCGGGGGAGTGTTGTGGGGTCATGGGCCAACTGCGCTCGACCTCATTGCGCAAATTAAACGTGCCCCAGTTACCGACCCTGTGCTGCGGCAAAACATTGCCAAGGTCTACATAGAACATCAGATCTTGGAACTCATTCGCATGCGCACATTGAGCGCGCGTATTCGTGGTGAACAACCTGGCCCCGAAGCAAGCGTGCGCAAAATTCTT
>JAPKZV010000079.1 GCA_026393585.1 Actinomycetota bacterium | reverse complement strand
GACGGATCGGCGGATGACATCTAGGCAAAGGTATCAGTTGGGCGGTCGGGCAACTTGGTTCGTTTGGCGGTCATGAGTTCAAGTCGTTCGGTGCCGCCGTCAACTTTGTAGCCGCGAGCTTCGAGTTGTAGTCGCTTTTTGCTTTCGGCTCTGAGGGCTTGTTCTTGTGAGAAATACAACTGCTTGGGCGACAGGTCGGGCCGATTCACATTTTCGAATTGAGAGGCGTCAATGAAATTGGTGACTCGTATTATCAACGGACGCTCGTCGGCAGCTCTGTCTTAGCGGCACGTCCGACGCACAGTAAGTGGGTTCCTGATTGGTCAGGGGCGTCGAACTACCGCCGCTGCGACAGACTGCCTGCGCGTCCGGGTATTGCGTGCGTAGCTGATCATTGGGCGAGAACTTCGCAATCCGCACTTCTCTAATTGAGAAAATAGTGATTGGCGACGCAGCGGTTCGAGACCAGTGAGTCAGCGACGAGCACGCTCAACTCGCTTTGAATTGAATGGACATTTGTGATGCTGGCTGAATTTGAACTGGATGGTCGGGACGCATGAACATCAGGACTTTGACATTGGGTTTATCGGCGAGGAGTCGTGGCAAGTCGGGATCAAGAATCTCTACGACCTCAATCCACCAACGCTTTGGTTGTGGTTTTGCCGTGACTTTCCGTGACACTTTTGATTTTTGTTGTGGCTTCTTGTGTGTACGTGTGCGCATACGCATATTTTTGCAAAGAATTAATCAACGTTGGTTCGAATCATTGATATTGCCAACTCAAACGGTCCGACTTGTTTATCGAGCAGGTAGAAACCAAGCTGAGCGATGGTGGTGGTGTCTATGGGGGCGGCGTTCGGAATCACCGAGAGTCGCCAATCAACTGATTCAAAGTCGGCGAGTGGCAAGACGTAGTCCTGTTCAACATCGGCGACCGTTGTGAAACGCTGGATGTAGCGCGTGTTGTCATAATTTCTGATTTGCATGAGGTAAGTCTTCCCATCGCCTCGGGCTGTCACGACGATGGCCTCGGCTCCGAGCATCAGCGTCGGCAGTTGGTCATTGATCGGCCCGAAGGTTGAGGTGAATCCGCCGTTGTTGTCGAGCGACAAGTTGCCGGAGAAAACTAAATGCCCATCAACCCAGGTAGTGGCGCTATCGGATACCCCGCCCATCACGGTGTCATTTTGGTTGAACCAATCAGACACATCGCTCTGATCGGCGAAGTCGGACAAAACCATTGATTGTGCTTGTTGAATTGGCGTCGTGGTCGTTGACGCCATTGTGGTGCTTGTGGTGACTGCAGTTGTCGGTGCGCTTGATTGAACACTCGGCGGCGCCAGTGAAGACGTTGCTTCATCACTACTTGAGCCGCACGCGACAACGAAGGAGATTCCGAGCAGGCTTGTCATCAATTTGAGTCGCTTTGACATACCGAAATGTTTAGCACCGATCTCACGGATAATTCTCGGTGGGCTGTTTGAAATCTGGATCTAATCGGTAATAAACACGGCGATTGGTGAGTATTCGGGTTATGGGGCGAAGGTTGATTATGCGAGCATTGAATCCGAATACGATGCATTGAACAACTAACGGGGAGAGGAATCGGTATGGACGAAAAATGGGTTCTAAAAGAAAGTGCTGAAACGCCGCTATGGAGCGTCGGCGAAAATTTGTATGCCGTTTTGGGGCCAGAACTTTCTCAGATGTTCATTAAAGCTGTAGAGACTTCGGGTCAGTCGGGAATTGACGACATACGTGAAGTCGCCGTGACTCTTAAAGAAATCGTCGGGCGACCTCCAACAGCACTTTTCCACTTTGGTGCAACTTTGGCAGGTCTTGAAACTGCGATGAATAACTCGCTTCACGATGACAAAGCAACTGGCAAACACGACGATATTCTGAATCGTCTCGGCTGGGAGGCTTATAAGCATTTTGGTAGTTCGTATGTCTATATGTTTCAGAGATTCGGGTTCACCGAGGAAACTCTGCGGGAATATTTGCAAAAGTGCGGTGGGTTTGCCGAGGGGTTTGATTGGCCCCCGCCTGGTGTTGCTTATCAACCGGTGCAATCGGAAGAAGGAAAAGGGTGAGTAAAAGCCAAGATCTACGAATTAAAGAAGCGGTTTCACTTATCGCTGGTCAACTTGGCGCCAAC
>JAPKZV010000077.1:1080-2488 GCA_026393585.1 Actinomycetota bacterium | reverse complement strand
ACAAGCACCCAACTCACATAGGTGATGATGGTGTGATTGAACAGCAGTGGACCAAGTACTGGTGTATCGGCAAGACCGAATACATCAAGTTTACGAATGGGCCGAGTAACCGGATGAGCCGCAACTTTCCATACATTGGCGAAATAGCTTGAGAGGCCTAGTGCGCCAGCAAAAATGGTGATGGAAAGACCAGCAACTGTTTGGTTGGCTTTCAATGTGACACACAAAAATGCGTGCAGGAGTGCAGTTAAGCCTCCGGCAAACATGGCAATGAGAATGGAAGCAAACACGGTGAACCACGCTGAACCACCAACGTGTTGCGATGCCCATGCACCGCTGACGCCGCCAATGAGCATCATGCCTTCAACACCGAGGTTGAGTACACCACTGCGTTCAGTGAATACGCCGCCGAGTGCTGCAAAGAGTAAAGGAGTGCCGTAAAAAATCGCTGAAGCTAAAATGACAATGAGGAGGCTGTTATTCACGATGCAACCGTCGCTTTCTTTGCTGCAGTGTTGCGTTTCACGCGGTACTTCATGAGAATTTCACCAGCTACTGCGGTAAAGAGAATGAGCCCTTGCAAGGTGCCCACCAGACCACTGGGGAAGTCGGGACCTTGCAGTGAGTAACCCGCGTTGGTGAGCCCACCCAGCAAAATGGCAACAACAATGGCGCCGAGCGGGTTGAGTCGTGCAAGTGCAGCAACAACAATTCCGGTATAGCCAAAGCTGTTGAGTTGCAAGCCCTTCGCATCGAGGTAGTGCGTGAAGTCGCCGACCTGGCTTGCACCACCAATACCGGCAAGAGCACCAGAGAGTGCAGTAACAACCACGATGGTGGTCTTGGTGCGAATACCGATGTAGCGCGCTGCACGTGGGGAATCGGCAATCACTCCAATTTCAAAACCAAAGCGGCTGCGCTTGTACAGCACCCACACAGCAAGTGCTACGAAGGCGGCGAGGATGAGCCCGAAGGAAATGCCGACGCCACCAATGTCATACGACGGCCAAAATGCTCGCTTGTCGAGCGGTTTACCAGATGGAAAACCTGCTGAGCGTGGGTCGCGCCAGTATGAGAGCGAGTTGAAGATGAGATAGTTCAAAATGATGCCCGCGATGTAGTTCATCATGAGCGAGGTAATGATTTCATTGGTATTGAACTGCGCTCGCAAAAGCCCAACGAAGCCTGCATACATTCCACCGAAAATCATTCCGGCGAAAACCATGGCAATGATGACAATGCCGACGGGGTACGAGTTGCCCATGATGAGCCCAACGTATGAAGCACCAATGGCACCCATGTACAACTGGCCTTCACCGCCAATATTGATGACTCCTAAACGAAACGCTGCAGCTGCACACAACCCGGTGAATGCGAATGGTGTAGCAGTGCGCAAGGTACCGGTGAG
>JAPKZV010000077.1:0-1058 GCA_026393585.1 Actinomycetota bacterium | reverse complement strand
CACATCGAGGGGGTTCTTGCCGGTGAGCAAGAGCACAATGGCACCTACTGCTAGTGCACCCAATAACGAAATGAGAGGAATAGCCCAGTTCAGCCACTTGGGCTGTTCCAAACGGCGCTCTAAGCGCACTGGCGATTTCATGATGTTGCCTCCAATTGTGAACCGCCCATGAGCAAGCCAATGGTTTCGCGGTCGGCTTTGTCGGCGGGAATGACTGCAACAATGCGGCCTTCGTACATCACAGCAATGCGGTCGGCGAGCGACATGATTTCGTCGAGGTCTTCGCTAATGAGAAGAACTCCCAAGCCGCCATCGGCTGCCTCTACTAAACGTTCGCGTACCGATTCAATGGCACCAACGTCGAGCCCGCGCGTAGGAGATGCGGCAATGAGAACTTTTGGACCAGTGGAAAACTCGCGAGCAAGCAAAACCTTTTGCACATTGCCACCAGAAAGCAAGCGCACAGCAGTTTGTGTGCTGGGGGTTTTCACGTCGTATCGCTCGACAAGTGCGGTGGCACCATCGCGCATTGCCTGGCGACGCAGTAAACCAAAACGTGAGAGCAGCGATGAGCGGTATGACTTCAATGCCAAGTTGTCTTCCACGGAATGACCAGCAGCAAGACCCGTGTGCAAGCGATCTTCAGGAACGTGCGCAACGCCTCCAGCAATTGCAGCGCGGGCTTTGCCGCTTTGCAATACTTTTCCTTCCACGCTCACGGAACCAGTTGTGGCATGACGCATACCTGCAATCACTTCAGCAAGTTCGCGTTGTCCATTGCCAGCCACACCAGCAATACCAACAATTTCTCCGCGACCAACAGTGAGCGTGACGCCATGCAGTGCATCGCGACCACGGTCGTCGTGGCCACCAAGGTTTTCCACGTGCAACACAACATCGTTTGCTTGCGCAGGTGTTTTACGTTGTACGCGCGTGAATTCAACATTGCGACCCACCATCATGCTGGCGAGGTCACGCTTGTTCGTAGACGATGTATCGACGGTTCCTACTGTGCGGCCACTGCGTAAAACGGTAATGCGATCGGACACCGCCATCAC
>JAPKZV010000057.1 GCA_026393585.1 Actinomycetota bacterium | reverse complement strand
TGCCGTGCCATTCTTCAGCCCGGCAATTTTTGCAGTGGTATTTGATGATGTGCCATCGTTGGCAGCAACACATGTTCCGCCAGTACATACCTGCACTACATAGTCACTGATAGCGAAACCACCGGTCACTAATGGGGCGGTCCATGTGAGGTTCACAAATGTGTTATCTGGCGTGCCATCAAGCCCAGTAGGAACTCCTGGCGGCAAGCGGGAACCACTTCATTTGACGGCGATGAGTACTCACCAGTACCAGCAGCGTTCACTGCTGCCACTTGGAATGTCACCGCAACACCAAGTGGCAACTTCGATACTTGCACCGAGGTTGTTGTTGAAGTTCCATCGTCAAATGTTGTACAAACTTTTGCAGCGCACGACTGGATGACGTAATCGGTAATTGCTGCACCATTTGCATTGGGTGCCGACCACTTCACGTCGATATTTCCCAATTTGTCGGCAATCGCACTTACTTGAGTCGGGGCACTTGGCAACATACGTGGCGTGACGGCATCTGACGGGTCTGAGTATTTGCCCGGTCCAGCACCATTGACCGCCGCAACTACAAAGGTGTAGCTCGTGCCCACAGTGAGGCCCGACAGCGTTGTGCTTGTTGCATCACTTTGGCCATCTTCAACGAGATCACACTTTCCGCCAGCACAAGCCTTGACGAAGTAATCGGTAACTACTGCACCTTTATTTTTAGCCGCAGTCCACGAGAGAGAAACGCCGCCTGTGTTGTTCACAACAGCTTTCACAGCAGTTGGGGCATCCGGAACCTTACGTGGTACTACTTCATTTGAAGGCTCGGAATATTCGCTGCTGCCAGCCACATTGACCGCCGACACTTCGATGTAATACGACGAACCAAGCGTGAATTCTTCTACGAGAGTGATGCTGAGTGCTTTGAGATCGGTCATACGCACGGGGTCTGAACACTTCTGATCTTCTGCGAGACACGCGCGCACGTCGTAACCCGAGACCGCTGCACCACCATTGTTGGTAGGTGCAATCCACGTTGCCACAATTCCACCCAAGTTATTTGGTAACGCATTTACCCCTGTTGGAGGCTGTGGCAGCGTGCGAGGAGTAACTGCAGCAGAAGGCTCTGAATAGGCTCCGGTTCCGGCAGCATTCACTGCAGCAACAATGAAGGTGTAGCTATTTCCCACTGTGAGGTTTGCCACTGCAGCAGTTGCGAGATCCGACTCTTCTTCGGAGTAGGCGACGCAACCTGCATCGGTACATACCTTCACCACGTAATCTGAAATTTTTGCACCACCATCAAATTGTGGAGCATCCCACTTCACAGAAACCGCACCACGGTTCCCCACTTCTGCCACAACGTTTGTTGGCACACCGGGAACAACGCGTGGAGTGACCGCATCTGATGGATCTGAGTAGGTTCCTATTCCTGCAATGTTGATTGCAGCAACAGTAAATGTATAGGCCTGGCCAGCCCGAAGATCTCCAACTGCAAGAGCAGTATTCGAAGAGTCTGTTTCTCCGACGTCGCTGCATATTTGACCGGTAGTGACAGGAGTTTGATTACTTTCAGCTTCTACAAGAACTGGCTCTGTGTATTCACAAGCCGAAACGGTGTAACCAGTTATTGCCGCACCATTGTTTTGTTCTGGTGCAGTCCACGAGACATCTACCCCGCCCACATTGTTCACTGCAGCTGTCACTGCTGTTGGAGCTGGTGGCGGCGTACGAGGAGTTGCTTCGTTTGAAGGAGTTGAGTATTCGCCGAGTCCAATTGTATTTTTTGCCGCAACTATGAAGGTATAGGCCTTCCCGAGTGTGAGTTCTTCAACAACCACAGCTAGTTCTTCTCCATTAGAGGTGGCGGCATCAGAACACTTGTCATCAATACAAGCTTGAATTTCGTATCCAGTGATATCAATTCCACCATTCGACAACGGCGCAACCCATGTCACGCGGATTCCTCCTGTGTTGTTCGCGTCTGCGACCACACTGCGGGGAACTCCGGGAAGTGAACGTGGTGAAACTGCTGTTGAGGCCTCGGAATATGCACCAACGCCGGCAATGTTCTTTGCTGCGACCTTGAATGTGTACAACGTGCCAGTAACAAGATCGTTGATTGAAGTTGAGGTGGTGCTAGCAGTATCGAGTTCAGCAACTATTGCACAGCTTTGTCCGGTGCAGGCTTGAACTGCATAACCAGTCAACGGTGCTCCACCAGTGAATTCTGGAGCACTCCATGTGAGAGCAATAACACCTTCGTCATTTGCTGTAGCTTCAACATTTGTAGGCGCACCTGGCACCACACGTGGTGTTGCAGCATTTGACTCATCGGAATATCCACCTGTGCCGGCAACATTCTTTGCGGCAACTTTGAAGGTATACGCAACACCAATTTCGAGACCCTTGATTTTTGCGAGCGCCAATGGTGACACACCATCGGAAACCACTTCGCACAACGTGTCTTTGCATGCCTGCACAATGAAGTCGGTGAGTGGAGATCCACCATCAGATTCGGGAAGATCCCAAACAAGATCAATATTTCCCAAGTTGTCAGGAGTTGCCTTTACATTTTGTGCGATACCGGGAATTTTGCGCGGAACAGCTACTTCGGAAGCAAGCGAGTATGCACCAACACCAGCAATGTTCTTTGCAGCAACCTTAAAGGTGTGTGCAACACCAGGCTTCAAGCCCGTGACTACTGCCGAAGCCGTATTGCCATCGCCATCATCGAACACCACACAATTGACACCAGTACACGACTGCACGACGTAATCGGTGATGTCGGCACCACCATTATCTTTCGGTGCTGTCCAGGAAACGATGACATTGCCTTCGTCGTCGATAGCAGCTTTCACTGCTGTCGGAACACCAGGAACCGTGCGCGGAGTGACGCCTTCGGACGGCTCTGAGTACGCACCGATACCTGCAGCGTTCACCGCAGCAACTGCGAATGTGTACTCAGTACCGTTTTTTAGTTCCTTCACTTGAGCTAACGCTTTTGCCGATTCACCATCGTCAAAGGTGGTGCAGGCCTCTGCCACGCAGTAACGCACAACGTAATCGGAAATGTCTGAACCATTGTTTTGTGGAGCGGTCCATGTGAGATCAACAAGCTGATTTCCCGGAACACCAGCGACATTGGTTGGTGCAGCCGGTGGTGTGCGTGGAACGACAACCGTAGTAGTAATGACAAATTTGCCAGTACCAGCGATGTTGACTGCTGCGACGCGTACCAAGTACTCGGCACCCACCGTGAGGTTTTCCAGAGTTGCCGTTGTTTGTGTGGAAGCTTCATGAACATACTTCGTCCAAGCACCGCCATCTTTTTGGTATTCAACGACGTAGTCAG
>JAPKZV010000098.1 GCA_026393585.1 Actinomycetota bacterium | reverse complement strand
TGAGTTGCACAAGAGCGAAGCAGTGACGCGTGAACTTTCCGTTCCCACCATGGTGACGGGTCGTAGTATGACCGTCGACCATGCCGACCACGTGGTGGGCAGTGGTATTGCCGACATGGTGTCGATGGTGCGTGCGCTCATTGCCGACCCGTACCTAGTAGCTAAAGCACGTGATGGTAGGGAAGCAGAAATTCGCCCATGTATTGGCTCAAGCCAGGGTTGTGTGGGCTTGCTCATGAGCACCGGCAAAATGGCATGCGTTGTGAATATTGCTGCCGGGCAAGAACACAAGACCCAATTTGAGGTGCCCGAGAAAGCGGCAGTGCGTAAAAAGGTGGTCATTGTTGGTGGTGGGCCAGCTGGCTTGGAAGCTGCACGCACGGCCGCATTGCGTGGACACGATGTAGTTCTCTTTGAAATGCAGAAGTCGCTTGGCGGGCAAGTGGCCATTGCGGCTACCGCACCGCACCGCGCCGACATTGGTGCTATCACTCGCTGGCTAGCTGAGGAAGTGAAGCGTCTTGGTGTTGACGTTCGTTTATCGACGCCGGTTGACCCCGACATCATCAACGAAGAAAAGCCTGATGAAGTGATTATTGCAACGGGGTCGTCACCTCGCCGCGATGGTTTTCAAGCAGCACGCCCGGCAGAACCCATTCCTGGAATTGATATGGCTCACGTGTACACACCATGGGATGTGTTTGGCTTTGGTGGTCGGGCGAAAGTGGGCAAGCACGCAGTGGTGTTCGACGACACGGGTTCGTATGAAGCAATTTCTGTTGCCGACAAGTTGATGGAAGCCGGAGCACACGTCACTTTTGTGACCCGCTATGAAACGATTGGTGCAAGTGTTCCGTACCCGCCAGCAACAGTGTTGCCGGCACGAGAACGGCTCTTTTCTGGCAGCTTTGAGTTCTTGCCCACTTCAGCTATGCGGCGCATTACGCAAGATGCTGTTCACGTGGAAGTAGTGGGCACCGAGCGTCCGCGTATTTTGCCTGCCGACACAGTGGTGGTGTGCGGGTTTAACTCATCAAACCGTGAACTTGCCGATGCCCTTGCGGGGTCGTCGTTCCCCGTGCACTTAGTGGGCGATGCAAACGGGTCGCGCACTATTCAAGTTGCAGTGCGCGATGCGGCACTTATTGCTCGTGCTGTATAGAGATTTAAAGAACGAAGTTCACCAGGCGCCCAGGAACGATAATTTCCTTTTTGGGCGTCGCACCTGCAAGAAGTTCTTGAACCTTTGCATCGGCCATCGCGGCTGCTTTGAGCTCGTCTTGACTCATGCCGACGGTTACCACAAGACGTGTGCGTACTTTGCCATTGATTTGTACCGGAATTTCAATGGTGTCGCTTGCCAGCAGTGAAGCATCGGCAGTGGGGAAGTCTTCGTATGTAATGGTTGCGGGGTTGCCCAAACGCCTCCACAACTCTTCAGCCATGTGCGGGCACAGCGGCGCGAGCATTTTGGCAAGTGGTGTTGCTACTTCTTCGGGGCAGGCACCATGTTCGGCAACATAAGGTGTGAGCACATTGTTCAACTCAATGAGTTTTGCAATGGCAGTGTTGAAGCGCAGCGCTTCCATGTCGGCCCGTACGCCATCGATGCAGCGATGCAATGCGCGGCGCAGGTCTTCACTTGCTGGTGAAGCATTGACATGCGTGTCGCCAGAGTCTTCATCAACAACATTGCGCCACAGACGTTGCAAGAAACGTTGCATGCCCACTACGTCGCGGGTGTTCCACGGGCGGCTTGCTTCAAGTGGGCCAGTTGACATCTCGTAGAGGCGGAAAGTGTCGGCGCCGTAGTCTTCATACATATCGTCGGGAGTAACGATGTTTTTCAGGCTCTTGCCCATTTTTCCGTACTCGCGAGCAACTTCTTCATTTTCATAGAAGTACTTGCCGTCTTTTTCTTCAACGTCTTCAGCAGGTACCGGCTGACCGCGTTGGTCGCGGTATGCGTATGCCTGAATGTAACCCTGGTTGAACAAGCGGTGGAAAGGCTCTTCGCTCGATACGTGTCCGAGGTCGAAGAGAACCTTGTGCCAAAAGCGTGCATATAAGAGGTGCAAAACGGCATGTTCCACGCCACCTACATAAAGGTCAACGCCGCCAGTATGGCCATCGTGCTTGGGACCCATCCAATATTTTTCAACTTCTTTGTTGACGAACGATTCGGTATTAGTGGGGTCGAGGTAACGCAGTTCGTACCAACATGAACCTGCCCATTGCGGCATCACGTTCACTTCACGGCGGTAGGTCTTGAGGCCATCGCCTAGGTCGAGTTCTACAACGGCCCACTCTGATGTGCGAGCAAGTGGCGGAATGGGCTCTGTTACTGCATCGTTCGGGTCGAGACCTTGTGGTTTGAAGTCGGCAAGTTCGGGTAACAACACAGGCAACTGCTGATCGGGCACCGCATGTGGGTTGCCATCGGCATCGAAAACAATGGGAAAGGGTTCGCCCCAATAACGCTGGCGAGCAAAGAGCCAGTCGCGCAGTTTGTAAGTAATAGCAGCTTCGCCACAACCTTGTTGTGTGAGCCAGGTGTTCATTGCCGATTTCGCATCGGCAACAGTGTTGAATTGTGCAAGAGAGATGCTGTCGTTGCTGGAGTTCACGTAAGCGCCATCGCCGACGTAGGCATTTGGCCATTCATCACAGTTGAGTGTCGCGTCAATGCCGGCTGCGGTAAACCAGTCTGATGTGGGTTGTTGAGTAGCAACAATCGGAAGTTGGTAAGTGCGAGCAAAGGCGAAGTCGCGCTCGTCGCCAGATGGCACGGCCATAATGGCACCGGTGCCATAACCCATTAAGACATAGTCGGCAATCCAAATAGGAATGTCGCCACCCGTTACAGGGTTGCGGGCAAATGCACCCGTAAATACGCCAGTTTTTTCACGCGTTTCGTCTTCGTATTGTTCGCGCTCTTTTGCTGCCGCAGCTACACGGTATGTGTTCACTGCGCTGTGTTGTTCAGCAGTGGTGAGTGCGTCTACGAGTGGGTGCTCGGGTGAGAGCACTAAAAATGTTGCACCAAATAATGTGTCGGGGCGAGTGGTGAATACTTCAATTTCTCCGGCTGCTGAGGTGAAGCGCACGCGAGCGCCTTCGCTGCGACCAATCCAGTTGCGCTGCATCAATTTGATCGGCTCTGGCCAGTCAAGTCGATTGAGGTCGTCGAGCAAGCGATCGGAATACGCGGTGATGTTCATCATCCACTGGCGCATGTTGCGTTTGAAAACAGGGAAGTTGCCAATGTCGCTGCGGCCATCGGCGGTCACTTCTTCGTTGGCCAAAATAGTGCCTAAACCTGGGCACCAGTTCACGGGTGCTTCGGTGAGATACACCAAGCGCTGAGCATCGACCACCTTGCGTTGCTCATTGCGAGAAAGGTCTGACCACGAACGGCCATCGTCAACCGTACGTTTTCCTGTTGCGTATAAATCTTCAAGTTCCGAAATGGGGCGAGCCTTGCCCAACTCTTTGTCGAACCATGAATTGAAGATTTGTAAGAACACCCATTGTGTCCAGCGGTAATAGTTTTCGTCGGTGGTGCTCACGCTGCGTCGTGGGTCGTGGCCAAGGCCAAGCCGGCGCAGTTGGCGACGCATGTTGGCAATGTTCGTTTCGGTATTCACACGTGGGTGAATACCTGTGGCAATTGCGTGTTGTTCCGCAGGTAATCCGAAGCTGTCGTAGCCAAGAGCATGCAAAACGTTGAACCCCGTCATGCGCTTGAAGCGTGCAAACACGTCGGTGCCGATGTAGCCAAGTGGATGGCCAACGTGGAGCCCTGCGCCCGAGGGGTAGGGGAACATGTCGAGAACAAAGAGCTTTTCGCGGCCTGCGACCTTTTCAGGTTCGGCTAGTGGGCCAGCGGGGTTTGGGGTGTTGAAGGTGGCGTTGTCTTCCCAGAAGTCTTGCCACTTGCTTTCCAAGGTTGCAGCGAAGGTGGCGTTGTAGCGAAAGGAGGGAAAATCAGCAGACATAACTCCTACATGGTAGGGGGCGAAGGGGTGCCGTAGGTAGCGTGGAGCACATGTCGAAGCCGCGCAAGCGTTCAAGCGGTTCATCTGCTCACAAATACCCCCGCGAAGCTCGCCTCAATGAGCTCCTGCGAGAGGTCATTGCCGAAGAGTTAGTGCGTATCGACGACGAACGCCTGGCCTTTGTCACCATTACGGCAATCGATGTTGATGCCGAGCTCAACCGGGCCATCGTGTACTACGACTCGCTGACCGATGAAGAAGGCGACGAAGAGATTCTGAACACCCTTGGCGAACTGCGCATTCGTATTCAGTCGTCTGTCGGCCGCCAAATCCGCACGAAGAAAACCCCGATTCTCGATTTCCGCCCCGACACGGTCATTCGTGCCGCAGCGCGTATCGATGAAGTGTTGCGCATCGACCGGGAGCGTCGTGAGGCAATGGAACAAGGCACCTACGTGGTGCCCGACACCGAATAACTTTTATGGCAAAGCGGCGCCCACCACAGGTGCATGGCCTTGTGCTCATCGATAAACCCGCAGGCGTCACTAGCCACGATGTAGTGAATACGTTGCGCAAGTCATTGAGCGAACGTCGCATTGGGCATGCAGGAACCCTCGACCCCGACGCAACGGGAGTCTTAGTTGTTGCGGTGGGTCGTGCTACGCGGCTCATGCAGTTCGTTTCGGGTGCCGATAAAGAATATGTAGCCGAAGTTGTGCTGGGTTCTCGCACGAGCACGCTTGATGATTCGGGAGAAGTGTTAGAGACATTCAACATGAGGGCGGTCACGCCAGCCGATGTGCAACGTGTGGTGCGTGAGAACCTAACGGGCGACATTTTGCAAGTGCCACCCATGGTGTCGGCGCTCAAAGTCGATGGAAAACGATTGCATGAATATGCGCGTGAAGGCGTAGAGATTGAACGCAAGGCACGACCAGTGCACATTTCTCGTTTCGATGTTGAAGCAACCGATGACTCATTGGTCTATCGCATGAGCGTTGAGTGTTCCTCGGGAACTTACGTGCGTACGTTGGCCGACGACCTTGGTCGCTTGCTTGGTGGAGGTGCGCATTTACGTCGCTTACGCCGTACGCGAGTCGGGCGCTTCACCGAACAAATGACCTCTGCGTTGGAAAGCCCACAGTTGCTGAGTGAAGTGGGTCTTGTAGAGCACCTCGCTCGCGTTGATTTAGATGCAGAAACTGCAGATCGTGCATTACATGGCGCAATGCTGCCTGTTGATGAGGCACTGGGTTGGGTAGGCGAGGGCCCATGGAGCGTGTATGGCCCCAAT
This sequence comes from Actinomycetota bacterium, assembly GCA_026393585.1. Classification (GTDB taxonomy): domain Bacteria; phylum Actinomycetota; class Acidimicrobiia; order Acidimicrobiales; family Ilumatobacteraceae; genus F1-20-MAGs119. The sequence goes on along the minus strand of JAPKZV010000098.1, from coordinate 6,349 downwards.
GACGTGCTGCTCGGTGTATACGAACCAACTGCATCTCAAACAGGATTAGGCCTGACACTGGCGAAACCAACAGTTGTCATTGCCTTTAGTGGATAGTGTTTCCCACGTGATTGTTGTTCGCGACTTATCGGTATCGCCGTGGCCTGAGCGGCGTTGTGTGCTCACCATTGGCGCATACGACGGCGTGCACCTTGGCCATCAAGCAGTCATTGCTGCAGTGCGCGAGCAAGCACAGTCACTCAATGCCTTGAGCGTTGTGGTGACCTTCGACAAGCACCCTGCTTCGGTGGTGCGACCCGAGTCGGCACCGCTGTTGCTCACCGACCTTGAGCAGAAAATTGAACTGCTGTCGACCACGGGAGTAGATGCTGTTGTTGTGGTGCCGTTCAACGAAGAACAAGCAACGGAAAACCCAGAGGCGTTTGTGAAGCGTGTGCTAGTTGATTGTTTGCACGTACAACACATAGTTGTGGGCGAAGATTTCCATTTTGGAAAAAATCGCAGTGGCAATGTTGCTCTTTTGCGCACCGAGGGGGCACAGCACGATTTCACCACCGGCCCTCTCGACCTGCTCGCACGACAAGACGGAGTAGAAGAGCCCATTAGTTCTACAGCTATTCGTCGCGCGCTGCGTGGTGGCGAAATTGACACAGCAACAGCGCTCTTGGGCCACTCTTTTGAAGTGCGCGGCCCAGTGGTAACAGGCGACCAGCGTGGGCGAACCATTGGTTTTGCTACCGCCAACGTTCAGGTTCCTGGCTTCATTTGTTTGCCTGCCGACGGCGTTTATGCAGGTATCTATACGCGTCCATCAGGCGCGCGGTATGCGTGTGCAATCAACCTTGGTCGTCGCCCCACTTTTTATGAGCACAGCAATTCATCGCTGCTCGAAGCACACCTCATTGATGAATCAATAGATCTCTATGGCGAAGATGCAAAGGTTCAGTTCACACATTTCTTGCGCTCAGAGCGAAAGTTCAATGGCCCCGATGCGCTCATTGCGCAAGTGAAACTAGATGTTGATCATGCGCGGGAACTGATTAATTCGTTACCGCCTGGCACGCGACCATAAGTAGTAGTGCGCTGTTCAAGCGTGCGGCCCAATGGTGAAACGAGTGCACTGAAGCTGTCTTCGCTCATCTTTTGACCATGGTTTGCGCCAGCTGCACGAGAGATGTTCTCATCCATCAGCGTTCCGCCGAGGTCGTTGCAACCAGCGTTGAGCATTTGGCGAGCACCGTCGATGCCAACTTTGGTCCAAGATACTTGGATGTTGTCGATGAGGCCATGGTAGGCAATGCGCGCAACAGCATGCATCAAAATATTTTCGCGGAATGTTGGCCCACGACGCGATTTACGTTGCAAGTAAATAGGTGATGCCATGTGCACGAATGGAAGCCCAACGAACTCGGTGAAGCCGCCTGTTTCTTTTTGCAGGTCGCGGGTGGCCACCATGTGTTTGGCCCAACTGTCGGTGTGTTCCACGCTGCCAAACATGATGGTGATGTTGGAACGTAGGCCCACGCTGTGTGCCACGCGATGACATTCGAGCCACTCTTCGGTGTTTATTTTGTCGGGGCACAAGATGGCACGAATTTTGTCGTCGAGTATTTCGGCAGCAGTGCCGGGCAGAGAGGCGAGCCCTGCATCTTTCAACCGCAAAATGTAGGTCTCGAGTGATTCGCCGAGTCGTTTTGCGCCTTCAGTGACTTCAAGAGCAGTAAAGCCATGCACATGCATCTCTGGAACAGCGTCTTTTACTGCACGCGTGACATCGATGTAGTAGTCGCCATCGAAATCGGGGTGAATACCGCCTTGCAAGGTGACTTCGGTGGCTCCCATTTCCCATGCTTGTGCGGCACGTTGTGCAATGTCGTCGAGCGTGAGTAAATACGGGGTACCACGCAAGTTGAGGCTGAGTGGGCCCTTAGAAAAACCACAGAACTTGCACTTGAAAGTGCACACGTTGGTGTAGTTGATATTGCGGTTGTGCACCCAGGTGACGGTGTCACCAACTGCACGCTTGCGTAGTTCATCGGCAAATTCAGCAACGGCGTTCATTTCGCGCCCACGAGCGCGGAACAGCGCAACAATTTGCTGCTCGTCAGGCAAATCACCCGATTCCACGCCATCAAAAATTTCGCGTAGTTCACCGGAAATTTTTGCAGCACCAGGAATCAGAATGGGTGGCTTGTTGTTGGCACCCGAGTACCACTGTGTTGAACGGTGTCCGACCAAAACAACTTCAGCGCCATCGAGTACAACATCGGCTGCTGTTACTTTTTCAGGCCAAATGGCGCCCGGGTCGTCGCGTCCGAGACCTTCAGCATCGGCGCGGTCCATGACGGGGAACTGAACTGCTGGGTCGATCCATTGTGCAGCATCGCGCACGTATTCGGGGTAGATAGTGAGGCGTGGGGCGAGTTCGTATCCACGTTGTGAAGTGACTTCACGCAGGCGGTCGAGTGCTGGCCATGGGCGTTCAGGGTTCACATGGTCGGCGGTGACAGGGGAGACCCCACCCCAGTCGTCAATACCTGCGTCGAGCAAAATGCCAAAGTCGTCTGACAGGTTGGGTGGTGCTTGTAAGTGAATGGAGTCGGGCAAAATGAGCCGTGCCATTGCAATGCTCCACAAGTATTCGTCTTCTGGGCAGGGGGCTTCGTGTTGCATACCGGTGCGTGGCTTTGGCAAAAAGTTCTGCACAATGACTTCTTGTACATGTCCGTATTTTTCGTGCGATGCGGCAATTGCTTCAAGTGCGGCAATGCGATCTTCGCGGTCTTCACCAATGCCCACCAAGATGCCAGTGGTGAAAGGAATGTTGAGTTCGCCAGCCCACTGCAATGTGTCGAGTCTGCGCTGTGGCACTTTGTCGGGTGCTCCGCGGTGACACGGAAGATCATCGCGCAAAGTTTCAATCATCATTCCTTGCGAAGGTGACACCTTGCGCAACAATGCGAGTTCGTCTTCGTAGAGCGCTCCGGCATTTGCGTGCGGTAACAAACCAGTTTCTGTGAGCACCAGCTGTGCCATGTCGTGCAAATAATGCACGGTGCTATCGAATCCATTTGCCTTCAACCATTGCGCTGCAATGTCGTAGCGCAATTCAGGACGCTCGCCAAGAGTGAAGAGTGCTTCGTGACAACCTTGCTTGGCGCCGGCTTTTGCAATGTTGAGCACTTGCTCTGCCGAGAGGAACGGGTTTTCGAGTCGTGCTGGGGGCTGAGCAAAAGTGCAATAGCCACAGGTGTCGCGGCACAACATGGTGAGGGGAATAAACACCTTGGGTGAATAGGTGACGCGCGTTCCAAAAAGTGAGTCGCGCCGAGCTGAGGCGAGGGCGAGCAACTGAGGGAGTGGAGTATCTAGCGAGGGTCGCTGGGACAGCATGAAGAAACCTTTTCCGGTAACCGTTCCTGAGGAACGAACTGAGTATGTCTGCCAGCGCTCAACGGCAATGCTTCGGGAGCTAGAAATCCAAGGCATTACCTACATGTCGAGCAACGAGACTGTAGCGCAGGTGGCGGCGGGGTTGCTAGTTCAGGGCCTAGTCGGGAACAGCAGCAAAAAGTGCACGCACATTGTGGCTATTGAGTGGCAAGCGATGCCCCGTGCGACTAATGAAGCCCAATTGCACCCCGGAAACGGGGTCGAGCACAGTGAAGAGTTGTTCGTGGCCATCGTGGTCAACAATGACGTCGGTGAGCAAAGGGACTCCTATTGCCGATAGGGCCTGTTGCGTGAAGCCAGCATTGAGCACCTCTATGGCGATGTGCTGTACGCCCGAGCCATGTTCATCGAGGTGAGCTTGTACGGCGGCATCGTTGCCGGCGCCGAGAAGAACTACTAAAACGCCACCAGCTTCGGCAAGAAACATTTCTGTGTCGTCGGTGGGTGAGACGCGGAATCCCATTTGAGTAAAAAACGAACAAGCAGCGGTGATATCGGTAACGGCAACAACAACATGGTCGATGCGACACGCAACAGTGTCGAGAGCGGAAGCCCCGTTCATCTCGGCATCTTTCAGCGGTGCCGATTCATCTCGGCCATGTGCTACTTCGATGCGATGAGTTTCTGCAAGCAATGTGCGGAAAATCTGTTCAGCAAAGTCGGCATCAACATTTTTATCAATGGCCCACTGTCTGCGGGTGGTGAGTACTTCGCGAACGCGTTGTGGCTGAATGACTGCTGCATCAACTTGCGATTTTACTTCGGCGACTTCTTTGCATACGTCGAGTCGACGCGCAAGAAGTTCAACAATGCCCTGATCGATGCTGTCTATTTCGTTGCGTAGCGCCGACAGTTGTTGTGAGATGTCGCTCATTTGGAAATGTGTGCAGTCAGTAGTCGTTCAACGTGTTTGGCAAGAACATCCATTTCAATGTTCACTCTGTCGCCGGCGCGTCGCACGCCCAGAGTGGTGACCTCGCAGGTATGAGGAATAACAGCAACATCAAAAGTGTCGTCACCTAAATTGAAAGCGGTGAGGCTGATGCCATCGACGGTGACGGAACCTTTCTCAACGAGATACACCATGAGTTCTGGAGCAATGCGAATGCGCAACTCGGGAGCCGCCTGCACCACAGTTCCTACGCCATCAACATGGCCAAGCACAATGTGTCCGCCAAGACGTTCGCCAAGGGCCATGGGCCGCTCGAGGTTCACCACAGCGCCATCTTCAATGTCATTCAAGTTGGTGCGTTGGTAGGTTTCTTCACTCACATCGGCTTCCCACCATGAGTTTCCAGCAGTGGTGTCTGACGACACAAGGGTCAGACAGCAGCCGTTCACGGCAATAGAAGCCCCCATCTCGCTGCCTTCCAGCACGGTTGACGCGGAAATCCGCAATCGGGGTCCGCGACGGGAGATGACTCGGCCAAGCTCTTCAACAATTCCAGTGAACACGGGGCAAGGTTACCCCTCGCAGGTTGGTGGTGGTGTGTCTATTCCATAGCCTGTAGAGGTCCAGCAAGGCCCGCCCATCATTATGAGGGGAGAGCGTCGCTGAGATGCCCGTGGCCAATTGGCTGCGAGCGACCCACCATATATACAAAGTGAGGCAACCATGCCAGAAAAGGCACCAAAGCAGACCACCATCGCCGTGCACCAACAGCACGCGACCGATACCGGCTCTCCAGATGTTCAGATTGCGCTCCTCACCGATCGCATCAATCAATTGACTGACCACTTGAAAGACCACCCAAAAGATCACCACTCACGTCGTGGACTTTTGATGTTGGTTGGCCGTCGTCGCCGCATGCTCGATTACGTTCGTGACCGCGATATTCAGCGTTACCGCGATCTCATCGCAAAACTTGGTCTTCGTCGCTAATCAGCGTCGCCCACTCTGGCTAGGTATCCCCAAAAGGTGGGGATACCACAAGCAGAATAGAAACCAGAAATAAAGAAGCGAGCAACCGTGAGTCGGTTGTCAGTCGCCTAGCCCGTGGCCCCGTTGGGTCACGAGATTGCCGACTGGGAACCGACATTGTTGCTCATTTGACCCCGTCTCATCTTTGAGCACATACATATATAAAAGGAGGACACCATGGCTGATGCCATCCGCGTGTCTGGTGCCGTTTCAGGTACCGATAAAACTCTGTCTTTTGAGACAGGCAAACTTGCCCAGCAGTCACAGGGCGCAGTAGTTGCGAGCCTTGGCCGCACCACCGTACTGTCCACCGCAAACGCCGCTAAGGGTGTTCGCGACGGAATTGACTTCTTCCCACTCACCGTCGACGTAGAAGAGCGTGCCTATGCAGCAGGAAAAATTCCTGGCGCATTTTTCCGCCGTGAAGGTCGCCCAACAGAAATGGCAATTCTTACTTGCCGTCTCACCGACCGCCCATTGCGCCCTGCTTTCCCCGATGGCTACCGCAATGAAACACAAATCGTGCTCACCATCATTGGTGCCGACCAGGAAAACCCACACGACATTTTGTCGATCAACGCTGCATCCGCATCGCTCATGATCAGTGGTATTCCTTTTGAAGGCCCAATTGGCGCAGTGCGCGTTGCTTACAGCACTTCAGGTGAATGGATTCCACACCCCACCTTCGAAGAGAGTGAAGCAGCAACATTCGAACTCGTCGTTGCAGGTCGTCAACTCGACGACGGTGACGTTGCCATCATGATGGTGGAAGCCGGCGGCACCGAGAAGAGCTTCTCGTACTATGCCGATGGTGCACCAAAAGTAAATGAGCCAGTATTGGCAAGTGGTCTTGAGGCATCAAAGAAGTGGATCAAAGAGTCCATTGGCTTGCAGCGTCAACTTGTTGCAAGTGTTATTGCAACCAAGGGCCCCATTGAGCCACTGAAGTACACACCTGTTCTTGACTACACACCA
>JAPKZV010000113.1 GCA_026393585.1 Actinomycetota bacterium | reverse complement strand
TTGCTCGTTGCTCAGGAATTGTTCCCACCATTCATGTTGTTACGGGGCCAGCTGTGTCGGGGCCGGCATTGCTCATTGGGCTCGCCGACTTAGTGGAGATGACCGAAGATGCCTACGCATTTGTTTCAGGGCCAACCATGGTTGCGGAATTCACTGGCGAGACCGTGAGCAATGAGGAACTTGGCGGAGCAACAATTCATGCTCGCGCAAGTGGCGTTGCCTCTCTTGTTGTTCCCAATGTTGAAGCAGCCCATTTAGCGGTAGAGCAAATACTCAGTTACCTCCCCAACAGCGTTGATGAACTTCCTGAAATGGTAGAGACCGACGACCCATTCGACCGCCAAACACCAGAAGCAGGCGACTTCATTCCTGCCACTTCAACTGGTTCATACGATGTGCGCAAGGTCATTTCAGCCCTCGTTGACGATGGCGAATACTTTGAACTGCGTGCCCGCTGGGCAGCAAACGTTGTCACCACCTTTGCCCGCATCGACGGTCGCGTGGTGGGCATTGTTGCCAACCAGCCCATCGTGCTTGCTGGCACGCTCGACATTCCTGCATCTCAAAAGGCCGCTCGTTTTGTTGCGTTCTGCGACGCCTTCAACATTCCCCTCATCACCTTGGTCGATACGCCAGGTTTCTACCCCGGTAAAGACCTGGAGTGGCGCGGCATGATTCGTCACGGTGCGCAACTCGTGTTTGCCTACGCACGCGCTTCGGTGCCACGCATCTGCATCATTTTGCGCAAGTCATACGGCGGCGCATACATCGTGATGGACTCAAAGAACATGGGCAACGATGTTTGTCTTGCTTGGCCATGGGCGGAACTAGCAGTGATGGGCGCAGGTCAAGCTGCTGCCATTTTGCAACGCCGCGCAACGCCAGAAGAACGCGCTGCGTTCGAAGCCGACTACTCAGAACGCCTCCTCAACCCCTACATCGCAGCCGAGCGTGGGCTTGTTGACGGGGTCATTGAGCCTGCCGACACACGACGAGAAATTGCATCGGCTTTACGAGCCCTTGAGCACAAGCGCGAGCGCCTCCAGGCCCGTAAACACGACAACACCCCCTTGTAAACCCCAACACAAGGTCTCCCATTGTGAGCCAAGGGGCATTGTGCTCTATTCTTTCCCACGGGGAGGAAGCCCCCAATACCTAACTGAAGGAGTTCACAGATGGCCGATACCATCACGCTCATCGACGATCGCACTGGAAAAAAAGTCACAGTTGCAATCAATGACGGAGTTTTCTCATCTGCTGCATTGCGCGAGCTTGACCCAGATCTACGTATGTACGATCCGGCGTTTCTGAGCACCGCTTCGTGCTCATCGTCCATCACCTACCTCGATGGCGACGCAGGCATTTTGCGTTACCGCGGTTACCCCATCGAACAACTCGCAGAAAAGAGCAACTTCCTTGAAGTTGCTTACCTCTTGTTGAATGGCGAACTCCCCACTTCAGACGAATTGAACAAGTGGACCTTTGACGTCACGCATCACACGTTCATTCATGAGAACATGCGCAAGCGCTTTGTTGATGGTTTCCATCACGATGCCCACCCCATGGGCATGTTCGTTTCCTCTCTTGCTGCTCTTGGCACGTTCTACGACGACGCCAAAGACATCTTCAACAAACAAGCTCTCGACCGTCAAACGCTGCGCCTCATTGCCAAAGTGCCCACATTGGCAGCCATGGCGTACCGCTTCAGCATGGGTCTCCCCTTTGTTTACCCCGACAACTCGCTCAGCTACGGCGCCAACTTCTTGAACATGATGTTCAAGGTGGGTGACGACTACAAGGTTGACCCAGTTCTCGCACGCGCAATGGACCTTCTCTTTATTTTGCACGCTGACCACGAGCAGAACTGTGGCACCACCGCAATGCGTGTCATTGCTTCATCAAATGCCGATCCTTACTCAGCCGCTGCTGGTGCTGCGTCGGCGCTCTATGGCCCACTTCACGGTGGAGCCAACGAAGCCGTTCTGCACATGCTCCAAGAAATTGGTTCTGTCGACAATGTTCCTGCCTTCGTGCAGTCTGTGAAAGACGGCAAAGGCAAGCTCATGGGCTTCGGACACCGCGTGTACAAGAACTACGACCCACGCGCCACCAACATCAAAAAAGCTGCAAACGACGATTTTGAAGTGACCGGCAAAAACCCATTGCTCGACATTGCCTTGGAGCTCGAGAAGACTGCGCTTGCCGATGAGTACTTCATCTCGCGCAAGTTGTACCCGAACGTCGACTTCTACTCTGGTCTTATCTACGAAGCACTCGGCTTCCCTGCCGACATGTTCACCGTATTGTTCGCCATTCCACGAACTGCTGGTTGGCTTGCGCACTACGCCGAATTGTTGTCAGACAAAGAGCAAAAGATCAGCCGTCCACGCCAGCGCTACACCGGATCCGACGAGCGGAACTACTCAAAAATAGAAGCTCGCTAACGCGAGATATCAATCACGATTTTTCCGGCATTGGCATTTTTTGCCATGTGCTCATGCGCAATTGCGATGTCGGAGAATTCATAACGTGAATCAATGACTGGCATCAGTGCGCCTGTTGCAAATAGCGGCAGCATTTCTGTTGCGAAGCGTTGACTAATAGCGATTTTTTCATCGAGTGGTCGCGCCCTCAGCACTGTTCCTACAAGACGTGCCCGCTTGAACATGAGCCCACCCAAGTTCATAGCTGGTGGTGGGCCTGCCATGGTTCCCACTTGAACAATGCAACCCTTTAACGCAAGTGACGCAATGTTGCGGTCGACATAGTCGCCGCCAATAACGTCGAGGATGGTGTCGACTCCCTTACCACCGGTGAACTTCTTCACTTCTTCCACAAAATCTTGCGTGGAGTAATCGATAACAAGATCGGCACCAAGGTTTTTGCACGCTTGCACTTTTCCGGTGGAACAGGTGACCACAACGCGCGCACCAATTGCTTTACAAATTTGAATACCGGCTGTGCCAACGCCCGAAGCACCTGCATGCACTAAGGCAATTCGGCCACTGGTGAGTCCAACTTGAGCAACAAGTGCATCCCAAGCACTAATTAAGACTTCGGGTATTGCCGCAGCGTCGTTCACCGAAATGTTCGCCGGCACACGCATTGCTTGACGTTCGTGCACTACTAAATACTCGGCGTAACCGCCACCGCTCACAATGCCCATGACGGCATCGCCAACGGCGTGTTCACGAACGCGACTTCCCACTGCTGTAACCACACCAGCAAATTCGAGGCCAGGAACATCGTGTTCTACTGGGCTCGGGTTCGGGTAAAGCCCCATGCGCTGCATGAGGTCGGCCCTGTTTAACGCCGTTGCCCGTACCGCAACTAACACTTCTTCAGCATCGGGTTGCGGTACGGGAATATCGGCAAAGCGCAGTACTTCTGGCCCGCCAAACTCGGTGAGCACGACTGCGCGCATAACGATTAGGCCATCTTCTTTTGCAAACGCGTATCGAGTGCTTCCAAGAAACCTTCAGTGGTGAGCCATGTAGCATCTTTCGAGATGAGAATCGACAAGTCTTTTGTCATTTCGCCAGCTTCGATTGCTTCCACACACACTTCTTCGAGCTTCGTTGCGAAGTCGATGAGTTTCGGGTTGTTGTCGAGCTTGCCACGGTGCACCAAACCACGTGTCCAAGCAAAAATTGATGCAACCGGGTTGGTTGATGTCTTGTTGCCCTTTTGGTGTTCGCGGTAGTGACGTGTCACGGTGCCGTGAGCGGCTTCTGCTTCCACGGTGCGGCCATCTGGTGTGTAGAGAACCGAGGTCATGAGACCAAGTGAACCAAAGCCCTGTGCAACGGTGTCGCTTTGTACGTCGCCGTCGTAGTTCTTACATGCCCATACGTAGCCACCTTCCCACTTCATGACGCATGCAACCATGTCGTCGATGAGGCGATGCTCGTAGGTAATGCCAGCCTTGTCGAAGTCGGCCTTGAACTCGTTTACGAACACTTCTTCGAAGAGGTCTTTGAACTGGCCGTCGTATGCCTTCAAGATGGTGTTCTTGGTGCTCATGTACACGGGGTACTTACGGTCGAGACCGTAACGCAACGACGCACGAGCAAAGTCGCGAATGCTGTCGTTGAAGTTATACATGCCCATTGCAACGCCACCGTCTTTGCCAAACTTGGCTACTTCAAGTTCCATTGGCGCACTGCCATCTTCTGGCGTGTAGGTCATGGTGACCGTTCCTGCACCAGGCACTTTGAAGTCGGTTGCTTTGTACTGGTCGCCGTGTGCGTGACGGCCAATAACGATGGGCTTGGTCCAACCGGGAACCAAGCGAGGGATGTTGCTGCAAATAATTGGCTCGCGGAAAACAACGCCGCCAAGAATGTTACGAATGGTGCCGATTGGCGACTTCCACATTTTCTTCAATTTGAATTCTTCAACACGTTGTTCGTCTGGCGTAATGGTTGCGCACTTCACGCCCACGCCGTGCTTCAAGATGGCACGTGCAGAATCGATGGTGACCTGGTCGTCAGTTTGGTCGCGGTATTCCATACCGAGGTCGTAGTACTCAAGTTCAATGTCGAGGTACGGCAAGATGAGGCGATCTTTGATGAACTGCCAAATAATGCGTGTCATTTCGTCGCCATCGAGTTCGACGACGGGGTTGTCCACCTTGATCTTTGCCATTGGGGGCCTTTCTCTTCCCGCTACCCACCAGACGGGTAACGGTCACTTGTACGGTACTTGTACACATTAGCCGCTCGAGGCCCCCGGGCGTCCTCTGAGCCCCACTATGGCTGGGCTCGCTTGGTCGCTTACCATTCATCCATGGAATTCGCCTGGACCCCCGAACAAGATGCTCTGCGCGCCCATGCCCGCGCCATTGCCGTCGACGCCGTTGCCCGTTATGGCCGCTTCAACGACTCATGGATGAATGGATATTCCAAAGAGTTCTCAAAGGAACTTGGCGAGCTCGGCTTCATTGGCATGACATGGCCCAAAGAGTTCGGTGGCGGCGGACGCCCACCCATTGATCGCCTCATTGTGGGTGAAGAGCTCATTGCTGCTGGTGCCCCCATTGCCGCTTCATGGTTCGGCGACCGCCAAATGGGCCCAGCGTTCATGGCCTACGGAACGCCCGAACAACAAAAAGCTTTTCTTCCTGGCATCTTGTCGGGCGAAGACACCTGGTGCATTGGCATGAGCGAACCCGATGCAGGTAGCGACCTTGCATCGTTGAAAACAAGTGCAGTTCTCGATGGCGATGAATGGGTCATTAACGGACAAAAAATTTGGACCTCATTCGGTGCAGTTGCGCAGTACTGCTATCTCATTTGTCGCACCAGCAACGACGGCCCTCCTCATGCAGGCATCAGCGAAATTGTTGTGCCCATGAATACGCCCGGCATTGAAGCACGCGAAATTCAAGATATGACCACCAACCGCCACTTTTGCGAAGTGTTCTACACCAATGTGCGTGTACCCAAAGCAAACTTGGTGGGCGAACAAGGTGGCGCATTCAAACAAACAATGCGTCAACTCGAACACGAGCGCGGCGGTATTGACCGTTTGGTATCGAACCATGCGTTGTATCTCAAGGCACGTGAACGTGCCGATACTTCCGACCCACGTGTACGCCAAACCATCGCGCAACTCGAGATGTACTACCGCATTGGCCGCATCTTGGTGGTGCGTGAAGTATTGAAGCAAGCTCCTGCTGGTTTTTCTGCAGCGACAAAATGCTTCTGCACCGAACACGAATGGCGTGTTGCTCAATTTGTTGCAGAAACATTTGGTGCCGACGCCATGTTGTGGGACGACGTCACCTCGGGGCTCATGTACGGGCCCGGCTACACCATCATGGGTGGCACCTCAAATGTGATGCGCAACATTTTGGGCGAGCGCGTGCTCGGCCTTCCTAAAGAACCATCAGCACTCAAAAAATAGGAAATACACATGGCCGACCTTCTCGCACTCTCACGTCACATCATCGACACAGGTGTTGTTGACTCCGGAACTGGACCCACCAACCGCCTGAGCAATGAACTGTCGGAAATTGCCGACGACCTTGCTGTTGTCGAAAGCTTCAGCCACTGCGTTGCATGGAAAACTTCTGAAGGGCTTGCTTGTTTCGACGCCTCAGGTGTTGTTACCGGCCCGCTCGTTGTTGAGGCGTTGAACAAGTGGACCTCAACTCCAGTGAGCCATCTCATTTACACTCACGGCCATGCCGACCACATTGGTGGCAGCCCCGCATTTGCTGCTGCCGCCGCGGTAAAAGGTGTACCCAACCCACGAGTGATTGGTCATGAAAACATTGCACCACGTGTACAGCGTTACCGCGACACCGATGGTTGGAACAGGTTCATTAACGCCAAACAATTTGGTGGCATTCGCGTTGAACATCAATACAGCCTGGGTGGAAACAAGAACCACTTCATTCCGCCCGACGTTTTAGAAGTACAAGAATCGTTCCGCGAGCAATACGTCCTTAACATTGGCGACCATTCAGTAGAGCTCAACCACGCCATTGGTGAAACCGACGACCACTTGTGGGCATGGGTTCCCGACAAGAAATGGATCATGGCGGGCGACTTCCTCATTTGGAACTTCCCCAATGCGGGCAACCCACAAAAAGTGCAGCGTTACCCACTCGAATGGGCCAAAGCACTGCGCGACATGGCCGCAAAGAAACCTGAACTCCTCCTGCCTGCACACGGCTTACCCATTGACGGCAAAGAGCGCATTGAAATAGTGCTCACCGACATTGCAGGCGCACTCGAAACATTGGTGTCGGAAGTTCTGGTGATGATGAACGACGGCGCCACACTCGACAGCATCATTCACAGCGTGTCGGTGCCACAAGACGTTCTCAACAAACCATATTTGCGCCCCATGTACGACGAACCCGAGTTTGTGGTGCACAACATTTGGCGCCTCTATGGCGGCTGGTGGGACGGAGCACCCTCACGACTCAAGCCATCACCCGATGCACAACTCGGCGCAGTGATAGCTGAACTATCTGGTGGAGTCAACACACTTGTTGCACGCGCTCAACACGAACTTGCCCAAGGCGATTTCCGCATGGCTTGCCATCTCATCGACTTCGCCGCATGGGCCGAACCAGAAAATGGCCACGTGCACGAAGCACGCTCAGACATTTACGAACAGCGTCGCTCCAAAGAACTCAGCCTCATGAGCAAGGGAATTTTTAAAGCAGCAGCGCGCGAATCACGTGCTGTTATCCAACGCTCACAAGAACCAAAGCCGTAAGCGCGCACCCCACGCCCACCCACTGAGCTTTATGCAAATGTTCTTTGTCGACCTTGGTGGCAAGAAGCAATGTACTCACTGGGTACAGCGACGAAATGACCGCAACAACCGACAACAAACCGTGTCGTGCCGCAAACAAGTACGAACCATTTGCTAACGAATCGAGTAGACCACTCAGCAATGCAAATTTCAATGAGACCCCATGCAGCACCAGCGGCTTTTTCGTACTGAGCACCACCACCAAAATGAGTGGAACGCTCACCGAACGCAGTGCAAGCAGCGGCCACAACCCAGCATCGGGTGATGTGTGATCGAGTGCAATAAAAATAACGGCAAAACACAAACCACCCGTGACCGCCATGGCCACAATTGAGAGCGGTGTTTTCACATTGTGAATACCAAATGCGTCGGTTACTAACGCCACCGCAAGCACTGCAACTGCCATTCCGAAATATGCAACCACTCCGGGGCGTTCGCCACTTGCCAAACCCCAAGCAACAGGAACAACTGTGCCCACCAGCGCAGTGATAGGCGCAACCACGGTCATTGATCCCGACGACATTGCTTTATAGAAAGCGAGTAACCCCAACGAGCCAGCAATGCCAGCTATTGCGCTAATAACCAAGTCGTGCGTGCTCGCAATGGGGTCGCCCAAAATGACAACAAGGCAAATGATGACGGCAAAGCTCAAGCTCTGCCCCACCAGGGTCACACTGGCCGACGAAGCGGTGCGTGAAGCGCGTCCTCCCGAGTAGTCGGCAATGCCATAAACCACAGCGGTGAAGAGTGCGAGGATGACAGCCACAGTGAACGAGGCTACGGTACATAGCCATGGAACATGTGAGATTTGGCAAAACAGGAATGCAAGTGTCGAAATTGTGCCTCGGCACAATGACATTCGGATATCAGTGCAATGAGGAACAATCAGTTTCCATCTTGAATGCAGCCAAAGACCACGGCTTCACCTTCATCGACACCGCCGACGTCTACCCCATTGGTGACATGACCAGCGGTTACGGCGCCACCGAAGAGATTCTGGGTCGCTGGCTCACCGGCCAACGCGGCAACTTCATTTTGGCCACCAAGTGCTACGCGCCCACAGGCCCCAACAAATGGGACCAAGGCAACTCGCGCAAGAACATCATTCGCGCCGCAGAAGAGTCGCTCCGCCGCTTAAAGACCGACTACATCGACGTTTATCAATTGCACTTCTACGACGACCGCGTGAGCCACGATGAATCGCTCAGCGCGTTAGACGACCTTGTACGTTCAGGCAAAGTGCGTTACATCGGTTGCTCAAACTATTTGGCATATCAACTTGCCACCGCCCTTGGCCGTAGCGATGTGAACAAATGGGAACGCTTTGCCAGCGTGCAGCCGCGCTACAACATGCTGTTCCGCGAAAATGAGCGTGAGCTTCTTCCACTCTGTGCCGAACAAGGTCTCGCAGTCATTCCGTACAACCCACTTGCTGGCGGCTTCCTCACTGGCAAACACCAAAAGGGCGCCCCAACAGCAGACACTCGCTTCACCATTGGTGGCGGCACTGCAGAGCGTTACCAAGAGCGCTACTGGCAAGACCAGATGTTTGCCACCCTCGAAGCCCTGCGTGGCATTGCGGCCGAAGCCGACATGACCGTGGCCCAACTTGCCATTGCCTGGCAGTTCACTCGCCCCACTATTACTTCACCAATTATTGGAGCAAGTAAGCCAGAGCAGCTTGTTGATGCGGTTAACGCGGTTCGTACGCCACTCAGTGCAGAACTCACCCAGCGTCTTGATGTCTTGACTCACGAATATCGCTTTGGCGACAGCGCACGCTGATACACACAACTAGTGGGCACGACGGGACTCGAACCCGGGACCTCTACCATGTCAAGGTAGCGCTCTAACCAACTGAGCTACGCGCCCTAAGGCATTGAAATTGTATCGCCACTGTGCCCTCGGGCAACTTTCCTAGTCTTTTTCAGAAGGCGGAGCCCAGAAATCCACGGCGGAAAAGACCCCATCGGCTTTTTCCAAGAGGGCCGTTGCCCCTTTACGCGTATCGCACCACGAGAGCAGCGTCATGCCGTGACGTTCAAAGAGGCCCAATACGTCGGGAATCACATCGCCATGACTGCACAACACTGTTCCTTCGTCAACGGTGTTGAGCAGCTCAGCAACAATGTCTCTGCTTGTATTTTCCGCAAGACGTTCGTCAACTTCAACTATAAGACCACGCGCTTCAGCAAGTGGCTGCAATGTTTGTTGGCAACGCATGTACGGACTCGAGATGAGTCGAGTGACTTCAACGTTCTCGAATTTCTGTACGAGCAACCGTGCTTGTTCCCAGCCCGACTCAACGAGTGGGCGCTGCGTGTCGTCGTCATCCCAGTTTTTTCTACTGCCAGCTTTTGCGTGGCGTACTAAATAAATGGTCATGCCACCATTCCACTACAAAAGTCGAATGGTTACTTCATTTGCGAGCAAGCGTCCTTCTTTGGTGAGCACGAGGTTTTCACCCACCACATTTACTAAACCCGTTAATTCATCGGGGATTTCGTGCGGTAGATCGGATAGTGCAACACCTTCGCGACGGCGAATGGCAAGTTGCACACGTTCTTCTTTCATTTGTACTTCAGAAAGCGTTTCACTGGCATTTTCTACCGATTTACCTTCACGTACCAGTTCGATATAGCGCTCTGGCGTGCGAACGTTCCACCACCGGCGACCATTTTCATGTGAATGAGCAGCGCAACCAAAGCCGCGGTAATTACTTTGCGCCCAATACAAACGATTGTGTGCGCTTTCATGGCCGGTCATTGCCCAGTTAGAAATTTCATAGCTGTGCAAACCAGCACGTTCCAACATCTCATCGACAATGGGGTACTTATCGGCCTGGTCGTCATCGTCTGGGTGCCGTGCAGCATCGTCGGCAAGTGGAGTACCCGGCTCGACGGTGAGACCATATGCAGAGATGTGTGGAGGCTTCAACGCAAGTGCAGTTTCCACTGTGTGCACCCAATCTTCAACCGATTCACCATGCGCGCCGTAAATGAGGTCCATGTTGAAAGAGGTAAAGCCCACTGCACGAATTGCTTCCACTGCTCGCACCACATTTTCTGGTTGGTGCTCACGGCCGAGTGACTGCAACACATGAGGCACCATTGATTGCACACCCAGGCTGATGCGGTTCACTCCTGCTTCTTTGTAGATCGCGAGTAACTGCTCGGTCACGTTGTCGGGGTTGCACTCAACGGTGACTTCGGCGTTGTTGTTAATGCGAAGAGTTTGAATGACCTTTGCCAATAATTCTGGTGGCACGAGTGACGGCGTGCCTCCCCCAACGAAAATGGTGTCGAGAAGTGGAAGCCCTTCGGCGTTTGCCTCTTCTACTTCACGTAGCAAAGCTTCCATGTAGGCGTCGCGCAAGTCGCCTTTGTTGTCCCAGGTGGCAAAAGCACAGTAGTCACATCGTTTTGAACAAAACGGAATGTGAATGTACGCGCCAAACATGAGAGAGAAGTCAACTATTGATTCGGCGGTACGAAGATGAGGCCAAGTTCGGCTAAGTGGTCGCCTACTTCTTCAACGCTCACGTCGAGGATGACCGAAATGGCTCGTGTGTCGTGAGCACGCACGGTAATGACCTTGCCGTTGAAGTCTTGACGCTGTACTTGGATCATGCGCAAGAGGCGTTCGAGCATTTGAAACTTGGGCTCGGGAAAGGTGGACAACTTAGCCACGTCGATACGAATTTTTGTTGGCCCAGAAGCTTCGGGTTGTTGACCTTCTACGCGCATTGCATCGCGTGGCAATAACTGATCGATTGACACCCCGTAGAAACGTGCCAGGCGTTCCATGCGTGGCACCGACAAAGCACGCTCACCGCGCTCGTATGCACCAAGCACCGATGCTTTGAACTCATTGTTTGAGGTTGCTTCTACTTCTTGTAACGACATCTTTTTTTGTTTACGGATATTGCGCAAACGTTCGCCGACGAGGGTGTTGTACGGGCTCTCGTCGGTGTTGAATTCTTCGTCGTCTGACTTTGTCACGTCTCTATTGTCGTTCGTGCAGAGCTACTAAACGTGCACCTGCCACCAAGGCGGCAGTTTCTGCCCGCATCACCACGGGGCCAATGGAGACTTTTGCAATGGTTTCTGGCACTTCTAACGGGTCAAAGCCGCCTTCGGGGCCGACAACGATGTATTGCTGTTCTGTGCTCAATGGGCCACCCTCAGGGTCGGCTACGGCGACCCCTGTTCGGCCCAGTACTTCAGCGAGGTCGACACCCACATTTACTTGGGGCACAAAAATACGACGGCTCTGCATGCACGCCTCACGAACAATGGTGTGAATACGGTCGTGCAAACGGTCGCGAGTACCGGCAACAGCACGCTTGGTAGGGAGCAACACGTCAATTGTGTCTACGCCTACTTCCACAAGTTGACGAACTGTTGCTTCTGGTTTTTCTGCTTTCACCGGAACAAACGCAATACCAATAGACGAACTCTTGGGGTTCTCCACCACAACATCGCCAGAGATTTCTATGGCATCACGACCCACCACGCGGCATTGTCTCCAACGCCCCGCGCCATCGGTTGCGGTCACGCTTTGGCCGTCGCGCAAGCGCAGCACTCGAAAGAGATGGTGTGCATCGGTATCGGTGAGAGAAATAGTGGTGATGTTGTCGAGAACAAGGTGCGCAGCAGAATTGCGTAGCAGTGGGTTCACGAAAACGCCGATTTCAACTTCGACTTCAGACCCTTTTCATGGTCTTTCACTGTTTCTCCACGGAGCTCTGCAAACTTGCGTAACAACGCGTCTTCTTCATCGGTCAACTTGGTGGGTATTTCAATTTGCACAATGATGCGCAGGTCGCCACGACGCTTGCCACCCGAGTTGAGATGCGTTACTCCGCGCCCACGCAACACAAACTCTTGACCGTGTTGTGTGCCGTGAGGAATGGTGACTTCTTCTGTGCCATCGAGAGTTTCAATGTTGACTGTTGTGCCCAGGGTTGCTGTAGCAATACCTAAATTTTGCACTGCAATGAGGTCGTACTCATCGCGCTGCAAGGTTGCGTGTGCAGCAACACGAATATGCACGTAGAGGTCGCCAGCAGCACCACCACGTGGGCCAACTGCACCGCGGCCATTGAGGCGCAGTGTTGCACCGGTGTCGACACCACCCGGAACATCAATTTGATACGTAGCGTTTTCTACGATGCGACCATCACCCTTGCAAGCAGTGCATGGCGTAGACACCACTTGACCAATGCCACTGCACCGTTGGCACGGCGAAGCCGACACCATTTGGCCCAACAAGCTCTGTCGCACGCGACGCACTTGGCCAGCACCATCGCAATCGGAACACGTAACAGGCTTTGTGCCCGACCCCGCACCTGACCCCGAGCAGTCGTCACAGCGCAAAGCAGTGCGCAAAGTAACGGGCACGGTTCCGCCGAACACTGCTTGTTCAAAGGTGAGATCGGCAATGACTTCAAGGTCTTGCCCACGTGGTGGGCCGGCACTTTGCCCGCGTCCACCAAAGCCATTTCCACCGCCACCAAAGGGTGAATTACCGCCGAAGAATGCTTCGAAAATGTCGCCAAGGCCGCCACCACTAAAGGGGTCGCCACCGCCACCGCCGCCACCAACGCCAGCCTCGCCGAAACGATCGTACTGAGCACGTTGTTGTGGGTCAGAGAGCACCTCATAAGCGCGACTGAGTTCTTTGAACTTGTTTTCTGCAGTTGGATCGTCGGGGTTGGCATCGGGATGCAATTCACGAGCACGCTTGCGATACGCCTTTTTGAGTTCCTCGGCCGATGCGCCGCGGCCTACTTCGAGGATGTCGTAAAAATCACTAGCCATTGCTTACTGCTCCATAATTTCCATCTGCAAGTCGACGACCCAATTGTGTGCTTACTGCTTCAACTGTTGCCAATGCTTGCGGGTAATTCATTCGCGTGGGGCCAAGCACCCCAACGGTTCCTAGTTTTTCACCATCGGCCATGACTGGTGCAACAACAACCGAGCAAGCTGCCAATGGCTCTACTCCATGTTCGCTACCAATAGCTACCGACAAACCTCGGTCGAGCACATCACGCACAAGAGACACCACAACGTATTGCTGTTCCAGTGTTTGCAATACCGATCGCACTACGTCGACCGCGTCGAAGGCTTGAGCCATTGCCGCTGCTCCACCCACAATGACGTTTGCATCGCTTTGGTGAGGAACGAGAAGTGACAGCGCAGACGAGCACAAGGCATCGACTTTGGCATCACCACTTGGCGCAAGGTGCACCTGATTGAACACGTGACCATAGGTTGCTGCATTTAAGTGTGCACTCGCTGCTGCAACTTGGGCGTCGGAAAGCTGATCGTCGAGGTCAATAGCTTCGCTTTGCACCACACCGCTCGACAGCACCACAACAACTGTTCCCATGTGCAACGAGAGTCGCACAATTTGCACACTGCGTACAGTGGCAACGTCGGCAGCGGGGCCAACCACCAACGCTGCGTAGTTGGTCATGTTGGTGAGCAAGCCTGAAGTTTTTTGCAAGAGTTCTTCCACGCGGCCAGTGGAGTGGTGAAAGAAGCTTCCTACTTGCTCAGAAGTAACACGCTCTGCTTGAGCAGTGGTAACCAAAGTGTCGACAAAAAACCGGTAACCCTTGTCGGTAGGTATACGCCCAGCCGAGGTGTGTGGCTGCACCAAGTAGCCCTCTTGTTCGAGCATCGACATGTCGTTGCGCACAGTTGCCGACGACACCGATACACCTGCAGTGTGTGCAATATGCGCTGAACCCACCGGTTGCCCGGTAGCGATATATTCCTGCACTACGGCGCGGAGAATGGCGGTTTTTCTCTCGTCAAGCATGTGGCTTCTAGGTTACTTGCCCGATACGGCCTTGTAGCGAGAAAGGCTTTCTTCACGTTCTGCTGAGTGGTTCACCATTGGCGCGGCATATGTGGCTCGCCCATCAGCCCCCGGCACATGAATGGTTTTGCCCTCGAGGTCGGCGAGTTCGTCAACATATTTTCTGATGTACGCGCCAGTGGGGTCGAACTTTTCCGACTGACTTTGCGGGTTGAAAATACGGAAATACGGTGCGGCGTCGGTGCCGCTTCCTGCACTCCACTGCCAACCGTGATTGTTCGATGCAATATCGCCGTCCACAAGATGCTTCATGAAATGTTGTGCACCCCACTGCCATGGCAAGTGGAGATCTTTCACGAGGAAGCTCGCCACAATCATGCGCACGCGGTTGTGCATCCAACCTGTTGCAAGCAACTGACGCATGCCAGCGTCGACAATGGGGTACCCAGTTTGACCAGCACACCACGCAGCAAAGCGCTCTTTGGCGCGAGCATCGGTATCGAGCGAAATTTTGTCCATCTTCGACTGCAAGTTATTCCACGCGGTGTGTGGCTGATGGAACAGAACATCGGCATAAAACTCACGCCATGCCAACTCGCTGCGATACACCAGATGGCTTGGCGAGTCGCCAAGATCGGCAATGAGTTGTTGTGGGTGCACAAGACCAAAACGCAAATAGGCAGACAACCGTGAAGAACCATCAACCGCTGGCAAGTTGCGTTGCTCGCTATACGAACCAGCCGCTTCTGCTAAAAACCATGCCCAGCGATCGTGAGCAGCTTTCTCGGTAGCGACAGGCAATACGGCAGTGCACTGGGGCAACGACGGTAAGGCAGTTGTTGGCACTATTCCTGCGGGCACGACAGAAGAGAAAACAGCATCGCTTTCTTCGTGTGGCCGCAAGTGCCCTGCCCACCTCTTGGAAAAGGGAGTGAACACTGCGTACGGGTTGCCGTCGTCTTTGCGCACGGTTCCGGGATCAACGCAATAGGGGCTGCCCACACCGCGCAAGGTCATTCCACCACTACGCAAAGCCGAAGCTACTTCTATGTCGCGCTTGCGCCCATATGGTGCAAAATCTTTCGCAACAAAAACTGTTTGCGCGTTCACTTCGGCGGCAAAAGCTGGCACTACTTCAACGGGGTTACCAATGCGAATAACGAGGGAGCCACCCAACGACTCATTGAGCGCTGTGAGCGCCTCGAAGAGAAACGTTAAACGTGGCAGCCCTGAACGCTCGAGAAAAATGGGGTCGAGCACGAACAGCGGAACACATTCCTTTTCACTGCATGCAGCACCCAGTGCTTCATTGTCGTGCACGCGCAGATCGCGCCGAAACCACATCACTGAACGCATTACACCGCCACTTCCTGTTGGGGTTCTTCCTTTTTCGCAGAGAGCATCACATAGAGCACCAACACACTGGCAAGGGAAATGACACCGCCATAACCCAAGGCCCATTCAATGCTCACGTGGTCGGCTACCCAGCCCGTAATAGGCCCGCCAATGGGAGTGGACCCCAAAAACGCAACAGCGGTGAGTGACAAAATACGCCCACGCATATCGGCAGGTGCTTGCACCTGGCTAATTGAGTTGGCCCCGGAAATAAACATCGCGCCACCTGCACCAAGAGGAACTGCGGCAATAAATGCACACCATAAATTTGGTGACCACGCCACAGCGATGTTACCTACTGCAAGCACAACACAACCCACCGCGAAATAACGCACGGTTACCACTGCGCGGCCGGCAGTGAAAAGACTGCCCAACAAACTGCCCACGCTCACCATGGCAAGGAGCCAACCAAAACCTGAATCGCTCCCCCAACGCTGGTCGGCCAGTTTTGGCAACACCACGCTGTAGTTGAAAGCGAACGTACTCACGATGGTGATAACAATGAACACAGCGAACAACGACTGATCTTGGCGAATGTACGACAGCGCTTCACGCACCGGCTTTCCTCCTGGTGCCGAGCGCGGAGCTGGGTACAACTGTGACTTATCCATCGACATGATGCTGAACAAAATGGCGGCGAATGAAATGCCATTGAAGATAAACAACCAGCCCGTGCCGCACGGGCCAACCAAAAGCGTGGCGAGTGCTTGCCCAAAGATGCGCGAGCCGGTCATTGCTGCCGTGTTCAGCGACACCGCATTACTGATGTTTTTTGGTTCTACAAGTTCAATTACTAGACCGCGACGAGCTGGGTTATCGAATGCGTTCACTACTCCCAAGATGAGCGACAAGACATACACCGCCGGCAGCGAAATGTTGTTGGTGAGATCGAGGATGCCAAGAGCAAATGCCTGCAGCGCTAGCCCACTTTGTGTGAACAACGTCAGACGCAAACGGTTATACCGATCAGACAGCGCCCCTGCCCACGCACCCAGCAACAACATGGGCAAGAACTGGAACATGACGTTCAGCCCAAGGTCGGTTGCTTTACCTGTGAGGCGATAAATGAGTAACGACGATGCAGTGAATTGCATCCACGTGCCGATATTGCTAACGAGCAAGCCGCTGAAAAAGAGTTTCGCATTACGCGTCTCGAGCGAACGGAAAGTATCGGCCATGCGGGTACTCAATCGTCGAGCTTCAATGCGGCAATGAAAACATCTCCTGGCACTTCAACGCGACCAATGGACTTCATTTTCTTCTTGCCTTCTTTTTGCTTCTCCAGCAACTTGCGCTTACGCGTAATGTCGCCGCCGTAGCACTTTGCCAAAACGTCTTTGCGCTTCGCTTTTACTGTTTCACGAGAAATGACCTTGCCGCCAATGGCTGCCTGAATGGGCACATCGAACATTTGGCGCGGAATGAGCTCTTTCAACTTCTCGCACATGCGTCGCCCGTAGTCGAAGGCGCGGTCGCGATGCACAATGGTGCTGAAAGCATCGGCAGCAATGCCGTTGAGCAAGAGATCTACTTTCACCAAGTGCGACTCGCGGTACCCGTCGAGCTCGTAGTCGAGGCTGGCGTAACCCTGTGAGCGGCTCTTCATCTGGTCGAAGAAGTCGACCACCACTTCTGCGAGAGGTATGGCATAACTCAGTTCCACGCGATCGGGTGACAAGTATTCAATTTTGAGCATTTCACCACGGCGTGACTGGCACAACTCCATCAGCGTTCCGGTGTAGTCCTTTGGCGTAATGATGCCCACCTTGAAATAAGGCTCTTCAATGCGTGCAATGTTTTGCGTTGGCGGCAGCGAAGCAGGGTTGTCGACCAATTCAATTTCACCATTGGTTTTATGCACGCGGTACTCCACCGATGGTGCGGTAGCAATGAGAGCCAAGTTGAACTCGCGCTCTAAACGCTCTTTCACAATTTCCATGTGCAAAAGGCCAAGGAAGCCGCAACGGAAACCAAAACCGAGCGCGCCCGAGCTTTCTGGTTCATACGTAATAGACGCATCGTTGAGTTTGAGTTTTTCCAAACTGTCGCGCAGGTTTTCAAAGTCATCGCCGTCGATGGGGTACAAACCACAAAACACCATTGGCTTCGGGTTGTTATAACCAGGCAATGGTTCTTCAGCAGGTTCACCCGAACGAGTAACCGTTTCACCGCTTCGTGCTTCACCTACGTCTTTAATGCCGGCAATGAGATAACCCACTTCACCGGGGCCAAGTTCTGCAACAGGAGTAGGAACTGGGCGGCGCACACCAATTTCTATTGCTTCGTGAATTGCACCTGCGTGCATGAACAACAATTTGCCTTTGGCGTCGAGCGTGCCCTGCATGACGCGGATGCTGCTCACTACCCCGCGGTATTGGTCGTATTGACTATCGAAGATGAGTGCTTGGAGTGGCAACGTTGGGTCACCAGTTGGCGGTGGAATGCGCTCCACGATGGCATCGAGCAAATCGGGAACGCCTTCACCTGTTTTGGCTGAAATGCGCAAAATATCTTCCGCCGGAATGCCCAGAACTCGTTCAATTTCATCGGCGTAGTACTCGGGGTTGGCTGCAGGCAGGTCGATCTTGTTCAAGACCGCAACAATTTCTAGATCGTTTTCTAAAGCGAGATAGCAGTTGGCCAAGGTTTGTGCCTCAATGCCTTGTGCCGCATCGACCACTAAGACCACGCCTTCACAGGCGGCTAATGACCGGCTGACCTCGTAACCAAAGTCGACGTGCCCAGGGGTGTCGATGAGGTGTAAAACCGAGCCTTTCCAGTCGACGCGCACGTTTTGGGCCTTAATGGTGATGCCCCGCTCACGCTCGAGATCCATGGTGTCGAGGTATTGGGCGCGCATATCTCGCACCTCAACGGCATTGGTGAGCTCCAAAATACGGTCGGAAAGGGTGGACTTACCGTGGTCGATGTGGGCAATAATTGAAAAGTTGCGTATGCGAGAGAGATCCATGAGTTAATGGAATTCTACTGTCGCGGTTGGGTACTGGGCATCACGCTGTTAGTCTTTGCGACCATGGCAAACATCAAGAGCCAAAAAAAGCGCATCCTTACCAACGCCAAGCGCCAAGAGCGCAATAAGGCGGTCAAGAGCGAACTTCGCACTCGTGTGAAGACGGCTACCTCCAGTGCAGGCACAGCAGAAAATGCTGAAGACGTGCGCATGGCAATGAAGCGTCTCGACAAGGCCGCCACGAAGGGGATCATCCACCCCAACAATGCTGCTCGTCGCAAGAGTCGCCTCATGAAAAAAATCAACGCTGCCGGCTAACAGCCCTGTTGCGCCTTGCGCCGCCAGCCAACCTGCTGAGTCGCGCCACTAATACTTCCATCACCAGTTCTTCTGGCCAGTCTCGCTGACCCCGTAATTGCACATCTGCATCGGCGAGCAACACGATGCCTTGAGCAATGGCGTCGCTCCCCAACTTCTCGGCTTGCTGCATTGCCTTGCGCGCGGGGAACTCACTGCGAATACCGAGCAGCGCCATGGCATCGACTGGCGACGACACGTTGGCCCCATCCAAACGCGCAAAGCGTTCGAAGTGCCTGTGCAACAGCACCATCACCTGAAGTGGATGCATTTCGCCAGCATGCATGAGACGATGCAACACCTTGAGTGCTTCGCCCGTATTGCCCGTGTCGATTGCATCGGTGAGATGCCATGGTGCAGTGGAGCCCGATTCGCCGAGAAACATAACGACATCGTCGTAGGAAAGCTTTTTGCCTGCACCATAAGTTGAGAGCAACGTGTCGATAATGCCCGGGAAGCGACCCGTGTCGTTTCCTAAGGTTTCATTGATTGCCGAAATGGCATGAGGGTCGAGACGTAAACCCGCAAGTTCTAACTGTTCACGGAACCACAACTCGCGCTCTTTGGGCTTTTGAGAGACTGCGGTTGCAACGGTGGACCCGCCCGCTTTCTTGCAACACGACGTTCGGTAAAAAGCGCCAATGTGTTTGCGGCATCAACTGCTGCCCGCACTGCTATTTCAACTTCCTCAACAGTGGATTTTTCTGCGTCGTAGTCGTCGAGCATGAGCGACCGATCGCCATCGCCAATGAGCTCGTGTACGCGAGTGCCGAGCTCTTCCAATACGAGCGATTCGTCGTCGCCAGTAATGAGATAAATCGTCACCCCCCTAGTGTCGCACAGCGCTGTCCGATGACCGCCACCCACCACACCCAGCGCACCCCGAAACGCATCGGGAGCATCACCACGTCACCCCACCCGGCACCAACGAGACCCGCAAGAAGACACACCGGAAGCCCCACCAACATCACGATGCCAGCCACAGGAACAGCAAAGAGGTTGGTGACGAGACCAATGGGGCTCAAGCGCCCAAAGACCAAATACATGGGTAAAGCCGTGCCTATTTGAGCGGCCGCTGTTGTTGCGAGTGGAAGTGCAACAAGCTTTGGCATGCGACACCTCTGCAACACGCGCTGCAGAGGTGCAGTGAGAACAATGAGTCCTGCAGTTGCGCCTGACGACATCCAAAAGCCCACTTGCCAAATCAACATAGGGTCAACAACAACAAGCCCCGCAACACACAGCCCAAGCACCACTAAAGATTTCACCTGCCAGCCCGCAGTGAAACACAACACCGATACGGCTGCCATTGTTGCAGCGCGCAACACCGACGGCTCAGCACGCGTCAGCACGGTGAACCACACCAACACAAAAAGCGTGGCAGTGAGTCGCGCACGAGGACGCATACGAGTGAGGAGTGGCGCAGCAGCCGCTAAAACAAATGCGATGTTTTGCCCCGACACCGCAGTGAGATGCGATAACCCTGAATCGCGAAAGGCAGCAATCATCTCGCGGGGTTGATTGCGATCATCGCCAATGACCAACCCTAAAAAGAGAGCGGCTTCATTGGCCGGCAAACCTGAAGCACCAGCAGCGAGCAAGCGACGAATGCGATTTGTTGCGCGCGTGAAAGCAGAACCATCGCTCCAGGTTGATACCACTTTTACATTGGAGAGTTGTCCAACAATGTGCTGTGTTGCACGCCTCTTTTTTTGTGTTGCCGACACTTCACTGCGCTCAGCAGTGAGATACACCGACTCCCCTACAAGGTGCTGAGCAACTCGCCGAGCACTGCCGCCATACAGCGTTACTTGATATCGCCAACCCTCGAGTTGGAATACTGCTCGCACAGCAGAACTGCGACTCGTGGCATTCATCACCACTGGATCTGTTACCAAGGTGGCGACTCCAGCAAAACTTCCCATTGGAGCGTGCTCTACTTTCTTCCATTCCACCTGACACCGCAGTACGAGAAACACCATAAATACGCTGCAGGCCAGCACAGCAAGCAAAACGCGATGAAACCACCATTGAGCACTGCGGGTCTCGTACGATTGTCCCATGAGCACGCCAGGAGAACTACGCACGAAGCGCCCACGCATCGTGCCCGACGGCATTGTTGCTCATAAGCGCGACCTCGCCCAACGCGGTGGGTTCACTGCGGTAGGTATTGCTGCTGTGGTGTCGCTTTTTGGGGCCGCCGTACTCGCTCTCACGAGCAGTGCATTTTTTGGCGCCATCGGCTTCATTGCTATTTCCTGTGGCGTGCCACTACTTCCCATGGTGGGCCTTCCTGCACGCACAGGTGCTATGCGTTGGCTCATTGCCATTGTGGGAAGCGCTGCTATTTGGTGGTGGGTGGGGCAACTCTCTGCTGCCCGCGTGCGCAAACTTGCTGTTGCTAGCTGGGCCGATTGGTCGAAAGAGTTTGGCTTATATGCAGCCGCACTCGTGCTGGGAGTGATCTTTGCTTTGCTCATTGCAGCAAAATCTTTGGGTGCCTTGTAATTTCTACAACGCAACAAAGGGTTTCATTGCTGCAAGTTTTCCGTCGCCAATTCCTGGCACTTTCAATAAATCTTCCGCCTTGCCAAATGGCCCGTTCTTTGTGCGAAAAGAAACAATTGCTTTTGCAGTAGACGGACCCACACTGGGCAACGCTTCCAATTCAAGAGCGGTAGCCGTGTTGATATTGACGAGAGCACTTTTCACCGACGACTCGGTTACTCCCACTATCGCCGCGGCAACTGTGGACGATGGCGAACTTGGTGTTGTGGGCAATTTTCTTTGCACAGCAACAGTGGTGTGAGGTTTTTTGCTGGAACGAGTGGGTATATACACCTGCTCTGCATCGAGTAAAGGAAGTGCCAAGTTCACTGCAGCGGTGTCGGCACTTGCCGTGACCCCTCCTGCGGCATTTACTGCATCAATGACTCGTGCAGTGGATTTCAATCGATACACACCCGGCGTGTTGACCGCACCTGCAACATGAACAACTACTTCACGCGCACCAACATGACCTACACCAGCAAGCGTCGTACTTGGTATTGCACCAACAACGGACGATGAAGAAGAGTCACTTGCACTAGCGATACTCACCAGAGGAATTGAGTTTTCTAACGGTGGCGCAGGCGCTCGCAGCAACCACCATGCGCCCACGCACACCACGGCGACCGAACCTGCTGTGGCAAAAGCTCGTGCCGGGCCGTACCACCGCAAGAAATGGGAACACTTTTCTTCGAGACGTTTGAGGTATTTCATACCTCCGTGTGTGCATTACCCACCCGAAAGTGGCAACTGCCTAGAAAAGTGCTGCGGTGAGTTGCTTGCGGTATTTCGCAGTGCGGGGGTCGTCGGGGCCCATTGTTTCCAAAATATCGACGTACTTCTGGCGAGCTACTTCGTCGGACTTCACGGTTGCCAGCAACTCAACAAGTTGGGTATCGAAATCGTCAACGGGGTCGAGCGCCAAGCGTGCAGCTGCAGCAACTTTGCGCACGTCTTCATTTTCAGGAACTCGTGCCAACAGCTGCAAAGCCTCGGTGGCACGTTCGGTACGCACCATGATGCGCGCCATTGCAACTACTGCTTCGCTGTTTCCTGGCTCAATTGATAACGCAACACGCAAGCTTTCTTCATCGCCTGCATCGAGAAGACCACGCATCATTTGGCTCTCGGGTGAAGGCAAAAGCACTTCAATGAACTTCTGCACTACTTCTTCGGGTTGCGCACCCATGAAACCGTCAAAAACTTTGCCGTCTTTGAGGGCATATAAAGCAGGCACCGACTGCAATTGAAAAGCCTGGGCAATTTGCGGGCTCTCATCGACATTGACCCGCACCAAATACACCTGGCCTTGTGTGGCAGCCACCACTTTTTCCACCATGGCGCTAAAGGGTGGGCAAGCCGGCGACCGTGGCGACCAGAGGTCGACCACAACAGGAATGGAGGCCGAGCGCTCGAGCACTTCGGCTTGAAATGTGGCCTCAGTGACGTCAATTGCCATATATATGACGCTATCGGCATCCGCATACGTCGCATCACGCCCTGAGTGACTAGTTTTCATATCGCATGACTACTGAATTGCCCACCGGGCTCACCCCTGAAATTGTCGCTTGGTTTGCCGCAAATATCGACGGCGCAACCCTTTGAAATGATTGCGGGCGGACACTCAAACCTCACCTTTGGCGTCACCGACGCAAACGGAAAGCGTTATGTATTGCGCCGCCCTCCGCTTGGCCACATGCTCGCAAGCGCCCACGACATGGGTCGTGAATACAAAATCATTGCCGCACTCAGCAAGAGCAATGTTCCCGTTGCTCCCGCACTCGGTTTTTGTACCGACCCCGCCGTAGCCGAAGCACCGTTTTACGTCATGGAATTCGTTGAGGGCCATATTGTTCGCGACCCCGAGACTGCGGCAAAAGTATTTACCGTCGATGCACGTCGCCGTGCCAGTGAATCACTTGTCGACACCATGGCATCTATTCACGCCGCCAACCTTGTTGATGTTGGTCTGAACGACCTTGGCAAGCACGAGGGTTACATTGAGCGCCAACTCAAGCGTTGGTACGGACAATGGAATGCGCAAAAGACCCGCGAACTTCCTGCAGTCGATCGCGTGCACGATGAGTTGCTGAAGCGCATTCCCCCGCAGGGCCCTGCCACCTTGGTGCACGGCGACTATCGCCTCGACAACTGCATGATGAGCAGCAACGGCGACGTTGTTGCCGTCCTCGACTGGGAAATTTGCACACTGGGCGACCCACTCGCCGACCTTGGGCTTCTCATGGTGTATTGGACCGGCCCTGGCGATGACCCCAGTGCATGGGCGGGGCAATCAACCACCATTGAAGGTTTCTACAACCGTGCCGACCTTGCTACTCGTTACGCACAGGTTTCTGGCCGAGATGTTTCCCACATCGACTTCTATGTTGCTTTTGCATTCTGGAAACTTGCCTGCATCTTGGAAGGCGTTTACGCCCGCTACCTGGGTGGCGCTTTAGGCGAGCGCAGTGCAGAGGAACTCGAACCGTTCAACCAGCAGGTTCTTGCTGCTGCTGCAAATGCGGAAATGATTCTGGACACCTTGAAGTGAGACCACCTATCCGCATCGACGGCGAACTGCCAACGCTCCACGAGCCAGTTCTCATTGTGATGCTCACGGGCTGGATTGACGCTTCTGCAGCCGCTTTTGGTGCGATGGAAGCAATTAAAAAAGGAACCGATGCACAACGCATAGTTACCTTTGACCCCGACAGTTTCATCGACTATCGCGTGCGTCGCCCCATGATGGAATTGCGTGACGGCAAGAACAACAAACTCGTGTGGTCGGCTCCCGAAATGTACGCGGGCAAAGACGACAACGACCGCGATGTTCTCATTTTGTGTGGGCCAGAACCCGATTCTGCATGGCTATATTTCGCCGATGTAGTGGGCGACCTTTGCCTCAAACTCGGCGTGGTGAAAATGTTTGGCATTGGCGCATATCCATTTGCCGCGCCACACACCCGGCCACCACAACTCTCGTGCACCTCACCATCGGAAGTTGCCCTTGCCGAGGTTCCTTTCATTAAGAGTTCTGCCGATGTACCAGCGGGCATGGAATCGGTGTTGGAGCACGCCATGCAAGAACGCGGCATTCAAGCACTCGGCTTATGGGGTCAAGTACCGCATTATGTTTCGGCCATGCCCTACCCCGCTGCATCGGCAGCATTAGTGGGCGCAGTACAAATGGTTGCTGGGCTCTCTATCGACGTAGCCGACCTGCGCGCCGAAGCAGTAGTGCAACGCGAACGGATCGACAAATTGGTGTCGGGCAATGCTGAACACTTGCAAATGGTGCAACAACTAGAAACTGCTTTTGACGAAGCAGTATCGGCAGGAAACATCATTGCCGATACGCAATCTTCTGGCTCTGGCGATGCCATTGCAGACGAAATTGAATCTTTCCTACGGGAACAAAACGATTTAGGCAATTAAACATTTCATTGGGGGAACAATGACCACATGCAACGACATTTCACAACTGCTTTCACTTGAAGGAAAGCATGCAGTAGTCACCGGATCCGCAACTGGCATTGGTGAAGGCATTGCAGAAATATTTGCAGCAGCTGGCGCAAAGGTCACCGTTGCCGATCGCGATGGAGTGGGCGCACAACGTGTTGCTTCAGCAATTGGTGGTCGTGCCGTACAAGTTGACCTCACGAATGAAAAAGAAGTTCTTGATCTCATCAATGGCATGGAGCAAGTCGACATTGTGGTCAATAACGCAGGCAGCTATTTCGATGTGGGCCCCATTCTCGACCAAAGCATCGACAGCTGGCGCCGCGCGATGGACAACAACCTCACCACGTGTTACCTCGTGAGTCGTGCTGCGGCACGTCGCATGATTGACGCTGGAAAAGGTGGCTCCATTGTCAACATTTCCTCAGTAGACGGCCTCCTCCCTTGCATGGGAACCGGCTACGACACCGCCAAAGCTGCCGTTATTCAATTCTCGCGTTCGCTGGCAGTCGACCTTGCGCCACACAACATTCGCGTGAACAACATTGCCCCTGGCCACATCATGGTGGAAACATTACGGAAAATGAAAGACGGCGAGATTCCTGCTCTGTGGCCACAAAAGCATGAAAAGACGGGCCTCATGAACGACCTCACCAAGGCTCGCTCGGCCAATATTCCACTTGGCCACTCTGGCGTCCCGAGCGATATTGGCAATGCTTCTCTCTTTTTGGTAAGCGATGCCGCTGCCTACATCACTGGCGTCACCTTGCCCGTCGATGGCGGTTGGCTACTCATCTAATTCCACGGTCATCTATAGTTTTCTCATTCACGAAACGAATGGGGAATCATGAAAGTAGATGGCGGAATAGCACTCGACCTCCACCAATCGGTGCAGTCGGCAAAAGATGCAGAAGCAGCCGGGTACTCAGGTGCCTGGACAGCAGAAACAAATCACGACCCATTCTTTCCTCTGCTTCTCGCTGCAGAACACACCACGCAAATGGAGCTTGGCACTTCCATCGCTGTTGCCTTTGCGCGCAACCCCATGAACCTTGCCAATATTGGTTGGGACCTCCAGTCATACTCACGTGGTCGATTCGTTTTGGGTTTGGGTAGCCAAATCAAACCGCACATCACCAAGCGCTTCAGCATGGAGTGGAGCCACCCCGCAGCACGCATGCGCGAAATGGTGTTGGCTATTCGAGCCATTTGGGACACCTGGCAAAACGGAACCAAGTTGGAATTCCGTGGCGACTTTTACACGCACACCCTCATGACGCCATTCTTCACACCAAACCCCGACGACATTGCTGCATATGGAGTGCCCAAAATTTTCCTCGCAGGCGTGGGCGAACTCATGACCGAAGTTGCTGGCGAAGTGTGTGACGGTTTTATTTGTCACGGCTTCACCACAGAAAAGTATTTGCGTGAAGTCACTCTTCCTGCACTCGCTCGTGGTCGCGCAAAAGCTGGCAAAACAATGGAGGGCTTCGAAATTGTTGGCCCATCATTTGTTGTTACCGGAAACAACGACGAAGAGCTTGAAGCAGCTGCAGCCGGAACGCGCCAGCAAATTGCTTTCTATGGTTCAACACCCGCCTACCGCGGCGTGCTCGACATTCACGGATGGGGTGGCCTCCAAGACGAGCTCAACTCGCTCTCAAAGGCTGGCAAATGGGTCGAGATGGGCAATGTCATCAATGATGAGATTCTCAACACCTTTGCTGTTGTGGGCAAGCCAGAAACCATTGCGAGCGAACTTGGCCGCCGCTACAGCGACGTCATTCAGCGCATCAGTTTCTACGCGCCATACAAGAGCGACCCAGAACGCTGGAGCCAAGTGATTGCCGACTTGAAGTCGGCATAACCCTTATTTGAAATTCGGCGCTGAGCGAACGGAGCGCTTGAGTTCTGCCATACCTGTAGAGGTGGCAATGAGCTCAATGGCGTCCCACAGTTTCAATGCAGCATCGCCACGAGGAATCTCGGAAATGACTGGCCCAAAGAAGCTGCCTTCATTGGCCTGACCAGGCTTGAAGGTAAGGATTGGCGTACCGACACCTTTACCAGTGCGCGAGAAAGCTAAATCGGTTTCTTCACGAATAACAGCATCGAACTCTTCGTTGTCGGCGCCTCTGGCCCAGTCGACATTCAAGTTGTTACGGCTCAACACATCAACAAGGAAGAACGTGGGGTTGTTCAGCATTTCTTCACGCTGCTGGTTGTTGTGCAGTGCGGTTCCTACTGCGGTGTACAACTTGCCCACTGCTTCGTTGCCTTCTTCGGCACGAGCCAATGCGGCTGCGCGCAAAATTTGAGTTCCGATGA
Organism: Actinomycetota bacterium; assembly: GCA_026393585.1. Taxonomy (GTDB): domain Bacteria; phylum Actinomycetota; class Acidimicrobiia; order Acidimicrobiales; family Ilumatobacteraceae; genus F1-20-MAGs119. The sequence goes on along the minus strand of JAPKZV010000113.1, from coordinate 27,491 downwards.
AATGCGACTGACGGTGAACTTCGCTTCCCTCGTTATAACCGATTTCCTCGTTGATCATGCGCAGCGAAATGAAGCGCCAGGTGACGTCGTAAGAACGCTGCTTTTGCACTTCATCAACCCATCGCGACGTGATCCACGCCCACGGGCAAATCGGGTCGAAGAAAAATTCGAGATCGGCCATGAGTTATACCCTTTCGATGAGACGCTCTTCAAAGGTTTCGATGAGGTCGCCTGGTTTCAAGTCTTGGAAGTCAGACAAACCTATACCACATTCAAAGCCCTCTCGAACTTCGCGTGCATCTTCCTTGAACCTGCGCAAGGAAGTAATAGAACCCTTCCAAATGATGACGCCGTCACGCAAGAAGCGCACTTTGGTGCCACGAGTAATGACGCCTGTGCGAACAAGGCAACCAGCGATTCCACCGAGTTTTGGCACGCGGAATACTTCGCGCACTTCGGCTTCACCAGTGACTACTTCTTCGTACTCAGGGGCGAGCATGCCCACAAGTGCGCGTTCGATGTCTTCCAGCAACTTGTAGATGATTTCGTAGGTACGAATTTCAACTTTTTCTGCCTCAGCGAGATCGCGGGCTTTACGGTCTGGACGCACGTTGAAACCAATGAGTGTTGCATTGGTTGCTGCTGCGAGCGTGATGTCGTTTTCGGTAATAGCACCAACACCGCGATGAACGAATGCAGGCTTTACTTCCGGACGCTCAAGTTTGCGCAAGCTCTCGGTGAGGGCTTCGAGCGAACCATGCATGTCGGCCTTGATAACGAGGTTCAACGTAGCAACTTCACCAGCTTGAATTTGGCTGAATATATCTTCCAAACGCACACCACGCTGCACACGTGCATCGCCGCGTTGGCTGAGTGCGCGATAACGCATTTCACGCGATTCACCCACGGTGCGAGCTGTTTTTTCGTTATGTGCACAACGGAATTCATCGCCTGCATTTGGCGTGGTGGACAAACCAAGTACTTGTACTGGTGTTGATGGGCCAGCTTCTTTCACTTGCTCACCACGGTCGTTAATGAGCGCACGCACTTTGCCCCATGCAGCACCAGCAACAATTGGGTCACCTACTTTGAGCGTGCCTTTGTCGACCAGCACCGTGGCAACAGGGCCACGACCAATGTCGAGTTTGGCTTCAAGAACAACGCCCTTGGCACGGCCCGTTGGGTTCACGGTAAGTTCTTCGAGTTCTGCAACAGCATTCAATTGCTCGAGAAGATCGTCGACACCAAGATTTTGCTGAGCTGACATTTCCACCACGATGGTGTCGCCACCCCATGCTTCAGGCACAAGCTCGTATTCTGCGAGCTGTGTAAGAACACGTTGTGGGTCGGCGTTGTCTTTGTCAATTTTGTTCACTGCAACAATGATGGGCACATCGGCTGCACGAGCGTGGTTGATGGCCTCAATGGTTTGTGGCATCACACCGTCGTCGGCTGCAACAACAAGCACAACAATGTCGGTTACTTGAGCACCGCGAGCACGCATTTTGCTGAACGCTGCGTGACCAGGGGTGTCGATGAACGTGATGTACTTGCCATCTTTCAACACTTGGTATGCACCAATGTGCTGTGTGATTCCGCCTGCTTCGCCAGCAACAACGTTTGCTGAACGAATACGGTCGAGAAGCGTGGTTTTACCGTGGTCAACGTGACCCATCACGGTGACAACTGGTGAACGCTCTACCTGAGCATCTGGATCGTCGTCATCGGAGTCGTCGAAGAGCGCCTGCAATTCCATTTCTTCTTGCTGACCTGGCTCGACCAACAGAACTTCTGCACCTACTTCAAGTGCAAAGAGTTCCATCTGGTCGTCAGAAAGACTCATGGTGGCAGTCACCATTTCGCCGTGCTCTAACAAGTAGCGAACAACGTCGGCTGCAGTGCGATTCAGTTTTGGCGCAAACTCTTGTGCTGATACTCCACGCTCAATGATGACGGTGCCTTCTGGAACCGGAGCATCACTTGAGGTGTAGTTGGTACTGAGCTGTGGCTGCAACTCGTCCATGTCGCGACGACGACGACCACGTGACTTTTTGCGTGGAGCACGACGCTGACCATTTGGACGATTGTTACCACCGCCACCAGGACGAGGGCCTCCGCTGCCAGGAGCACCAGCGCCAACGCCAGCGCCTGCAGGACGTGGGCCACCAGCACCAGCAAAACCAGGACGACCAGGGCCACCTGCTCCACCGGGACGAGCACCAGGACCACCAGGACGGGCACCAGGACCACCGGGACGAGCGCCCGGAGCTGGACGAGCACCAGGACCACCAGGACGTGCACCAGGACCACCAGGTCGTGGGCCAGGCCCAGGACGACCTACTGGAGGAGAGGGACGTGAAGAACCAGGAGGTGGCGGAATGACTTTTCCAGATGCCGACAACGGACGAGGCCCGGGTGGTGGCGGCGGAACAGGGCGTCCACCTACACGCGGTGGCATACCTGGCGGCATGCCTGGTGGCAATGAGCCTGGAGTACGTGCCACAGGAGGTGCACCGTCGGGAGAAATAGGTCGCGCTGCAACAGGCGGCGTGGGGCGAGCACTCGAAATGAAACCGCGTGATGCAGTATCGCTTGGTGCTTCAGCAGCTGGCGCAGGCGCAGCAGATGGTGTTTCCACAACGGGAGCAACTGGTGCAGCAACTTCAACAACTGGTGCCGGAGCAGCTACAGGTGCAGGAGCAGGAGCTTCAACGACTGGAGCGGGAGCGGGAGCAGCAACTTCAACAGCTGGTGCGGGTGCTTCAACGACAGGTGCAGGCGCTTCAACAACAGATGTTGCGTCATCTACTTTTTTCGCAGCAGCTTTCTTCGCTGGAGCTTTTTTCGCAGCAGCTTTCTTTGCAGGTTTTGGCTCGTCGCCTTCTGCATCGCCTTCTTTTTTCGCCGCAACTTTTTTTACTGCAGCTTTTTTGACAGGCTTCACTTCTTCAGGTTGTTCATCGCGAACAAGACCATCGCGTTCAGCACGACGACGCACACGGTCGGCTTGCGCCTCGATAATGGACGATGAATGCCCCTTGATGTCGATGCCCATATTGAGACATAGGTCGACAGCTTCCTTATTGGTAAGACCGAGTTCTTTAGCGAGCTCGTGGACGCGCAGATTCTTAGCCAATGTAAATTCAGCCTTTCATTTCCATGGAGGAGCGCATCAGGGTCATAAGGTCTGATGCGGTAATCGTTATTTCTTTACGTAGTGAGCGACGTAATGCGCCTTGGGAGACAGCTTTTTCTGCACAACTTTCGTTGTGAGCACAAAGCCATGCTCCCCTACCTGACGACGTCGGTGAGACGTAGACAGCATGATTCGATACAACAAGACGCATCAAAGAGCCGTCGTCAAAACGACGACGACAACCAACACACATGCGTGTAGGACGATGCAACGTCAATGTCACTATTCGGCAACCTCGGTGGTTGCTGCAGGTGTGCCGCCGCCGGCCCACTCTTTTTCACTCATGACAGAACCGTCTGCTGCATGCCATTCCATTTCACCGGTGGCATCGTTTTGGGTCCATTTGCCTTCAGCAAAACCTGAGTCGCTTGTGGTATTTGGTGATTCACCAGATGCTTCAGCAGCTGCTTGATTTTCGCTCTTGATGTCGATGCGCAAACCAGTGAGGCGAGCAGCAAGGCGAGCGTTTTGTCCTTCTTTACCAATGGCCAATGACAACTGGAATTCAGGAACAATGACGTCGGCTTGTGTGCCGTCGGCGCTGATGCGTACTTCTGTGACCTTGGCAGGTGACAGTGCTTTAGCAACGAAATCGGCGAGGTCTTCGCTGTAAGGAACGATGTCGATTTTTTCGCCACGGAGTTCGTTGACCACCATGCGCACGCGACCACCACGAGCACCAACACAGGCACCAACAGGATCGACGTTGTGGTCATTGGACCACACGGCAATTTTGGTGCGGTGCCCTGGCTCACGTGAGCAAGCCTTGATTTCCACCACGCCATCGGCAATTTCGGGAACTTCAAGCTCGAACAGACGCTTAATAAGACCAGGATGCGTACGACTCACCACAATTTGTGGGCCTTTTGCAGTTTTGCGTACTTCTACGATGTAGGCCTTGACGCGGCCATTTGGCTCTGGCTTCTCGTAAGGAACTTGCTCTGCTTGTGGCAAAAGAGCTTCCACTTTGCCCAAGTCGAGCAAGGTGTAGCGCTTGTCGATTTGTTGAATGATGCCCGTCACAATGTCGCCTTCACGGTTTGCATACTCTTCAAATTTGCGATCGCGTTCTGCTTCGCGAATGCGCTGACTCATGACCTGACGGAAAGTAACTGCCGCAATACGACCAAGTTCTTCTTTCTTCGGTGTGTCGTCGCGTTCATTCACCCAGTTGCCGTCGTCGTCGAGGTCGTACGCGGTAAAGCGCATGTCGAGGTTGTCGGGGTTGATTTCCACGATGACTTCGTCGGCGGCGCCGGGGCGCTTTTTGTAGGCAGAGGCCAATGCCTCGACCAATACTTGTAAGAGTGCGTCAACGCTGATGCCTTTTTCAATGGCCAACATCTTGACGGCTTCGGTCATGTCGAGATTGCTCATGATGCAGTTGCCTCCGTGTTTGCGGTGTCTGAGTGTTTCGTTTCAAAATCGTCTTCAAAATCGTCGTCGGAATCGTCACTTGCATTTGCCTCTAAAGCGGCAAATTGTGCTTCTAATTCAGCTGCTTTACGGGCTTCTGGCGAACCAGGCTTCGGTGCGGCAGCCCATACAAAGACTGTTTTTGCGCGATCGATATTGGCAATATCGATGGTGATGCTGCGCGCTTCGGCACGTTTGCCCTCTGGCAAAATGTGCAAGGTGATTTCTTGCGTCGTTGCTGCAGCAAGAATTCCTTGGAAACGGCGGGCACCATCGATTGCCGTGTGCAAACGCAACGACACGGTTTTGCCGACTTCGCGCTGATAATGCTCGGCACGGCGCAAGTTGCGCTCGAGGCCAGGGCTCGATACTTCAAGTGTGTAACGCCCAGGAACTGGGTCGTTGTGGTCGAGTTCACGACCAAGCAAGCGGGTAATGAGCGCAATTTTGTCGAGGCTGACGCCACTTTCTTGCCCAGGAGGCGTATCGACTTCAACGCGCACGACACCGCCAGAAAATTCAAGATCATAAATTTCAAGTTCCAGGTCGCTGACGATGGGGCCAACTAAGGCGGCTACGGCATCGGCTACAGGTGAACCAAACGAGCGAGGTGCAGGGTTTGTTGATGCATTGGTCATACTCGTTTTCTCACTTTCTTCGTAGTAGCTCTGGACTTGTCAATGAACACCTCGTCGGGCGACGCGAACAAAAAAGGCGTGGGCGTGGCCCACGCCTCTCGGTTCACGGAACTCTAAAGGACGCTGAAAGTGTAGCGGTTTGCCCGCCTAAAGCCCCCCGACCCCACCTCACCTGAATTACCGTAAGGGGGTGATCCATCGCCTTTCCCACCTTTTCCTGCGTACCTTGCGCGACGACCCTGCCGATGCTGAGGTACCGAGCCACAAGCTCTTGGTCCGCGCTGGCTATATCCGCCGTGCCGCCCCTGGTGGGTACACCTGGCTCCCCCTGGGGTGGGAGATCCACCGCAAAGTGGAAAATATTGTGCGCGAAGAGATGAACGCCATCGGCGCCCAGGAAGTGCACTTTCCGGCCCTCCTCCCCCGCGAGCCCTACGAGGCCACCAACCGCTGGACCGAATACGGACCCACCCTGTTTCGTCTGCAAGATCGCCGCGGTGTTGACTACCTCCTTGGCCCAACACACGAAGAGATGTTCACCCTGCTCGTGAAAGACCTCTACTCGAGCTACAAAGATCTCCCCGTTTCGCTCTATCAGATTCAAACAAAATACCGCGACGAAGCACGCCCTCGCGCCGGCCTCTTACGTGGTCGCGAGTTCACCATGAAAGATTCCTACAGTTTCGATAACGATGAAGCTGGTTTGGCAGCGAGCTACCAAGCGCACCGCGATGCCTACATTCGTATTTTTGATCGCCTCAAAATTCCTTATGTTGTGGTGTCGGCAATGTCGGGCGCAATGGGTGGTTCTCAATCGGAAGAGTTCCTTGCCGAGTGCGAAGTGGGTGAAGACACTTTTGTGCGCTGCACCTCGTGCAACTACGCAGCCAACACCGAGGCAGTTCAAGTACGCGTCACCGCTATTGCCAATGTTGATGTTCCCGCAGCACTTGTTGTAGACACACCGCAAACACCCACCATCGATTCATTGGTTGCGTTACTCAACACCACCCCGCACAAGTCACCTACTGGTGCAGCATTTGCTGCAGGCGACACATTGAAAAATGTCATTGTGATGGTGAAGCATCCCGATGGCACAAGTGAGCCACTTGCGGTGGGTGTTCCTGGCGACCGCGAGGTCGACATGAAACGTCTTGAAGCACAACTGTCACCAAGTGAAGTAGAACCTTTCGATGATGCAGCGTTCGCCAAGTTCCCCGCATTAGTAAAGGGCTACATCGGCCCCGACGTATTGGGCACAACGCGTGCCTCTGGTATTCGTTACCTTCTCGACACTCGCGTCGTAGAAGGCTCGGCGTGGGTTACTGGCGCAAACGCCAAAGGTCAACACGTCATCAACTTTGTTTACGGGCGTGACTTTGCATCGACTTGAAAGTGCTCGACCAGAACGGCAAGCAAGCGGTGGTCACCATGGGCTCGTATGGCATTGGTGTATCGCGCGCCGTTGCTGTGGTTGCAGAAACATGCCACGACGAACTTGGTTTGTGTTGGCCACGCGCCATTGCACCAGCCGATGTGCACGTAGTGATTACTGGCAAGGCCGGAGACGACATTTCAGTGGCAGGTGAAAAACTTGCACAGGAACTCCACAGTGCAGGAGTCACCGTGTTACTCGATGATCGCATTGGTGTTTCACCAGGTGTGAAATTCAAAGATGCGGAACTGCTCGGCATGCCCACCATCGTGGTGGTGGGCAAAGGTCTTGCCGATGGCGTTGTTGAAGTGCGCGACCGCGCCACTGGTGAACGCAGCAACGTAGCTGTTGGTGAAGCCGCACAACACATTGCACACATCTGTAAATCAGGAACCTGACATGCAACTGGTGACTGGAGTACACAAACACTACGACTGGGGAAATCATCATTTCCTCTATGAGTTTGTTGGTGCCCCTCTTGCCAATGAACCACTTGCAGAAATTTGGTTTGGCACTCACCCCGATGGCCACGCTTCTCTCACTGCGACACAAGAAACACTTGCGAGTGTTGCTGGGCCACTTCCTTTCATGGTGAAGTTTCTCTCGGCATCATCACCGCTTTCTTTGCAAGTGCACCCCACTGCAGAACAAGCACGTGCAGGTTTCGAGCGTGAAGACAAAGCAGGCATTCCCATTGGTTCACCACAACGCATTTATCGCGACAGTTCCGACAAGCCCGAACTTCTCATTGCCCTCACACCCTTTACTGCGCTGTGCGGGTTCCATGATGCGGCAAGTTCAGTGGGCTGGTTTCGCGCCATGCAGTGGAGCGACTTAGCCAACTTCCTGGAACAACATGGTATCGAGGCATTTGCCCGCGAGGCGCTTGAAGGAAATGCATTGCGTATTCCCGATCAATTACCTCCGTGGGCCAATGACTTGCGGGTTGCTTACCCCAACGACCCTGCACTTCTCATTGCGCTACTCATGCACCGCGTCGAGTTAGCCGCTGGTGATTGCTTGCTCCTTGAAGCCGGAACCTTGCATGCGTACCTCAATGGTTCTGCCATAGAAGTAATGAACACCAGCGACAATGTGGTGCGCGGTGGCTTTACTCACAAACATGTAGACACTGCAGAACTCTTAACCATCACGCACTGGGAATCTTCTTCTACGCCCGTGCGCCGCGCTACAAACGCTCTCCCCAATACCAGCACGTACCCCACTACTGGCGCGTTTCGCGTACACAGCGTTACTGCACCTGCCACGGTGCCTGCTTCTGTTACGCCCCAACTCGTTGCATGCATTTCCGGCTCGGGGCAAGGCTTCTCGCGTGGCCAAGTAATGCTGCTCAATGCAAACGAAGAAATGCAATTAACCGGCGACTGTGCAGTAATTGCTACGACAAGCGACACACAGCGTTAAGCGCTAGCTCCAAAACACGCTCACGTACTGAGGTTTGTTTTTCCCAATGACGGTGGTCCCACGTTTGTGCACTCACATCGTCACCGGCATATAACAACTGCCCATACACCGCTCCACGAAACATGGCGACTGCAAACATTGCCGATGCTTCCATTTCAACACTGATACACCCTTGCTCGCGACGCCGCGCAACTTTTTCTGGTGTCTCGCGAAAGATTGCGTCGGTGGTCCAAGTGAGGCCCTTATCGTGGGGAACTCCGGCATCTGATAGCTCTGCGTCAATTGCTTCTACGGCAAGTGGATGCGGCACAACAGCAACATCGACAGGTTGATAGTGATGACTGGTTCCTTCGTCACGTACGGCGCCCGTCGGAACAATGATGTGACCCACATCGAAACCTTGCTTCACGATGCCTGCACCACCACAACCAATGATCTTTGTAGCACCTAGACCAATGATGTCTTCCAATGAAGTTGCAGCCGCTGGCGCACCTACTCCGGGGTTGAACACCGCAATGCGCTTTCCGAGATGCTCTACAACATGCACTTCGTGGTCGCCGTGCTCGAAAGGAATGCGATAGATGGGATCTTGGCCTGCAAAACGTTTGCGTTGCACATCGCCAAACCAACAGGCCACAGCAAGTTCAGGGAAGTTGCCTACTCTCCTACGCATTGGCGGGTTGATGACCGCAGTTTGTGACTCTTCAAATTCAAAGAGTGGATGACCTGAATACTGCGACATCACTACGCCTTATTAAGACTTGGAAATATTCTGGCGAATATTCACAATGCGATCGTGTGAATGATTCACATCGTCACCTTGTTCATCGAGCAGTGCCGACCGGTCTTTTTGTGCTTCTCGTTCTGCGATGGTGGTATCGACTCGCGCAATGGCTGCTTCAGCGCCATGCTCATTGATGTATGTAGCCCACTCCACTAATGCATCGACCATTTCCGATTCAGGAACAACAGCCACATTGCGACCCTTCACGAAGAGATGCCCGCGCTTATTACCAGCCGCAATACCTATATCGGCTTCGCGCGCTTCGCCCGGACCATTCACCACGCAGCCCATCACAGCCACTTGTAGTGGAATGAGTTTGTCGGCAAAAGCTTCTTGAGCACGACGCGCCACATCGATGACATCAATTTCTGCTCGCCCACAACTTGGGCATGCAATGAGGTCGACATTTTTACGTTCACGAAGTCCGAGTGCTTCTAACAACTGCCTGCCAGCACGAGCTTCTTCGACGGGGTCGGCAGTGAGGCTGTAGCGAATGGTGTCGCCAATGCCTTCCAATAGAAGTGCCGCAATACCGGCTGTGGCCTTCACTAACCCAGCAGGTGGAGGCCCGGCTTCTGTGACGCCGAGGTGTAACGGCGCATCGGTGACTTTGCTCAATGCGCGATAGGCCTCGACCATGAGTGGAACGTTTGAAGCTTTAACAGAAATTTTAAAGTGATCGAACCCCACCTGTTCAAAGTAGGCAATTTCTTGCAGCGCAGATTCCACCATTGCCGCAGCAGTAAGGCCGCCATGCTTTTCATACAACGACGGGTCGAGCGAACCGCCATTTACGCCGATACGAATGGAAACGTTGCGATCTTTTGCTTCTGACGCCACAGTTTTAATGTGCTCGGGCTTACGAATGTTTCCTGGGTTGAGGCGCAAACCGTGAACGCCTGCTTCTAATGCGGCAAGAGCCATTTTGTACTGATGATGAATGTCGGCGATGATGGGTATTGGCGAACGAGGAACAATTTGCGCCAAACCTTCTGCAGCTTCGATTTCATTACAGGTACAGCGAACAATGTCGCACCCCGCAGCAGCGAGAGCATAAATTTGCTGCAAGGTTCCTTCAACATCAGAAGTTTTCGTTGTGGTCATGGACTGCACAGAAATAGGAGCAGTACCACCGACAGCAACTTTGCCGACGTGAATTTGGCGGGTATGTCGACGTTCAACCATTACTAGAAAGTATTGCTCGTCTTAGAGCGGTTGGGTGATATCGAGGTACAAACCTACGAATAATAAGAAGCCCATCAGACCCATCACAATGGTGGTGAGTGGGATCATTTTGTTGATATCGGCGCGATAACGCTCGCCACGACGGCTCCGCACGCGCTCATATGCTGCAATTGCTGCGTGGCCCCCGTCGAAAGGCAAGAGTGGGAACATATTGAACACACCTACGAACACGTTGACGCTTGCCAAAAGAAGCAAGACAGCCTTCAGGCCCTCATCTTCTCCTAGTTTCCCGCCGATCTGGCTTGCCCCCACCACTGTGGTGGGTCGCGTGGCCAGGTTTTCTCCAGAATCTTGCAGTGCCCGCACAGAGTTCATTGGGTTCAAAGCGCTCACGACACCCTTCACCGAGTTGCCCGCAGTGCGCACGACATCGCCGGCTCCGTACCAAAAACTATTCACCAGTGACTGCTTCACATAGCCAGTTGAACTTGTGGCAATGCCGAGATACGCAATATTGGCATCCATAGGGTTGCTTGCCAACGTTGTGGTGAGTATCTCTTCAACGCCATCTCGCTGTATGACTACCTCAACAGCGCTGCCAGGAGCTTGCTCAACGATGGCGTCAACAAGTTCAGTGCGGGTTGTTACTTTGTCTGCACCGAGCGCAACAACAATGTCTCCTTCTCGAATACCCGCAAGTGCTGCTGGTGACCCCGCTTCGGGAGCACGCACTACAGCTACCGTGCCGGTGTTGTCGTAACGACCCGCAAAGGCATATACGCCAATGAAGAGAGCGAGCGCAATGACGAGGTGCATCAATGAACCCGCTGTGATGACAAGAAGTTGGCGTGGAAAACTCTTATTGCGATAGGCGCGCTGTTCGTCTTCGGGTTCCACTTCATCGAGACCGTTCATGCCGATGATGCGCACAAAGGCACCCAGAGGAATGGCACGGAAACCGTATTCCACCTCGCCTTTATGACGACTCCACAACCTTGGCCCGAAACCCATGAAAAACTGAGTGGCTTTCATTCCGGTGCGGCGAGCAGTAACGAAATGGCCAACTTCATGTAAGAAAATTGATGCAAGAAGCCCGATAACAAACACCAAGGTCCATACGTTTTTGAGACCTAGCCAAACAAGTAACGCACCAATGACAACTGCCGACAATACCGCACGTGACGTTGACGGCTTGTTGGTTTCTTCTTCTACTCCACCACCAACAACGATTTCTTGGCGCATGCGCTCATACATAGAGGTCATTGTGCAAGCCATTTCTTTGCAGCCTCGCGACCATGTGCATCGGCATTCAAAATATCTTCAATTGAAGTAGGAACTTCAGCGGAATACTTTTGCATCACGGCATCAACCGTATCGGCAATTGCCAGCCATGAAATATTTCCTGCAAGAAATGCTTCTACCGCTATTTCATTTGCTGCACTCATAAACGCAGGTGCCGTACCGCCAATACGACCAGCTTCATAGGCAATGGCCAGACAACGAAATGTTGTGACATCGGGTTCACTAAAAGTGAGTTCTTTCACATCACGCCACGAAATGGCACCGAAAGCATTGGGGCTGCGATGTGGGTAGTCGAGTGCATAGCTAATGGGCAACCGCATGTCGGGCATTGAAAGTTGTGCAATGGTGGATCCATCGGTGTACTCCACCATGGAATGCACAACCGATTGCGGGTGCACCACAACATCGATGCTGTCGTAATTTGTACCGAACAGTTCGTGGGCTTCAATCACTTCAAGGCCCTTGTTCATAAGCGTGGAAGAATCGACAGTAATTTTCGGCCCCATGCTCCATGTGGGATGTGCAAGAGCATTTGCCACCGTTACTTCAGATAACTCTGCGCGGGTCTTGCCGCGAAATGGGCCTCCACTCGCCGTGAGCACCAATCGATGTACTTCTCTTTGCGTATCGTCACTCGAACGCAAGCACTGATGAATGGCACAGTGTTCACTATCGACGGGCACAATGAGCGCCCCTGGAGTGCGCCGCAATGGCTGCACAATTGGCCCAGCAGCAATGAGACTTTCTTTATTGGCGAGAGCCAAACGCTTTCCGGCACGCAGAGTTTCTAGCGTCACTGGCAAACCAGCAAAGCCCACCACAGCATTCACAACAACGTCGGCCACTTCAACAACATCGGTGAGCGAAGTGGTGACGTGCGCGAAAGGCAAAGCAGCGGCAACTTGTTGACACAATTCTTCGCGGCTCACCACCACAACTTCAGGACGAAATTCATGTGCTTGCTCGATGAGTTGAGCAACAGAGGACCCTGCTGCTAATGCGGTAACACGAAAATGGTGCGGGTCGGCACGAATCACTTCAAGCGTCTGCGTGCCAATAGAGCCGGTTGAACCGGCTATCGCAACGCGAACAGGCGTTATTTCACCCAAGGCTGAATGACGAGCATGAGGTAATACGCCCCAGGAAGAACGAATAAGAATCCGTCGAACCTGTCGAGCACTCCGCCATGACCACGAACAATGGTGCCGAAGTCTTTGATGTCAAGGTTGCGCTTGAACATGCTCTCTACAAGATCACCCAATGGAGCGAGTACCGAGATGACGAGCGCCATAAGCAGCCACTCACTTGCTCTGTTCCACGTGCCGCTTTGCATACCGATGAGCAGAACTGCTGCAAATGTTCCCACTGTTCCGCCAATGAGACCTTCAACCGATTTCGATGGGCTGATCCATTCGCGCAATGGTGTGCGTCCCGTTGCCGAGCCAACAAACAAGGCCATCACATCGTTCGCTACAACACCAGCTGCCACGATGAACAATGTGTCGGTGCCTACGTTGAATCCTGAGACACCAAGACCCGAGTTTGAATAACGCACGATGAGCGCTGCGTATGAACCAAGAAGCCCGATCCACACCACTGCCATGGTGGTGATGGCCACATTGGGAAGCGGTCCGCTTTGCACACCGTTTGCACCAATGAAGCCGATGGTTGCTGCCATAAACGCGAAAGTGAATACCAATGGCAATGCACCATCACCCATCCAATACGCAGCAAGTGGTGCAGCTACGCAGGCTGCAATACCAGCAATAGTTGCTGGGCGATAACCCTTTTCGGTGACCTTGTCGAAAAATTCCACAGCGGCTAAGCCAAGTGCAGCGACAATGAAAATCATCACTGCTGCAGGGCGCCATACCAATGCACCAATAAATGCAGCAGCGAGCAACAAGCCCGCTGTTACTGCTTGTGGCATGTCGCGACCACCAATACCACCAGAGGACTTCTGCGAACGTTGCGGCATTGGGCGTTGTGAAGACGGACGCGCGCCACGACCTACAGGTGCTTGACGAGCGATGGGGCGAGAGTTGCCACCTGTTGGCTGATGCATTTCTGGTCGACGAGCACGTTCGTCGGTGGGATCGCTACCAATGACGAGGCGTGGTTCACGACGCGCTCCAGGAACGGGCGTTGCATCGTTTTCGAAATAGCGCGCTTCGCGTGTTGGCTCATCGCGATACGACGGTTCGGGCGCAGCGTTGGGTTGTACTGCGGGCTGTGAGAATGTCGACCACACATCGGTGTCGTCTGCAGGCTCTGATTGCAAAAACTTAGGAAGTTCACCAGTAGGTGGCTCGGTCCAATGTGGAAGAGGCCCGGTGTCGTCACCAAATGACAGAACTGGTTCGACGGCTTCGTCGCCAAATTGAACAGTTCCGAAGTCGTCACCAAAGTCGGTGCCGTAACCTTCTGCGTCACGGTTACCCGTGTCGTCGCGTCGTTTCCAATCGTCGGTCATATCTTCCCTTTCGGGTAATGCATGGGCAACACCCATGCAGTTGGTTTACACCTCTAGTAGTTCGTGTTCCTTGCGAGTAAAAGCCTTATCGATGAGATCAATATGATCGTGCGTTAATTTTTCCAATTCCTTTTCCGCACGCTCAAGTTCATCTTTAGAAATATCGTGATCTTTTTCTGCAGTTTCCAGATTTTTGCGCACATCACGGCGCACGTTGCGCACTGCAATTCGGCCGTCTTCTGCCATTGCCTTCACCACTTTGACGTAGTCTTTGCGACGCTCTTCGGTGAGCGCTGGAAATGCGAGTCGAATGACCACACCATCATTTGATGGGTTGAGCCCGAGGTTGGAACCCTGGATGGCCTTTTCAATAGCGGCAATGGCTCCGCGGTCGTGTGGCTTCACCACCAGCATGCGCGCCTCGGGAACCTGGAACCCAGCAATTTGCTGCAAAGGAACCGTTGCCCCGTAATACTCGACAGCTAATTTTTCCACGATGGAGGGGGTTGCTCGCCCCGTTCGAATGGTGGTGAATTGGCCCTGAACATGTTCGACTGCTTTTTCCATCTTGTCGATGGCGTCGAGGAGAGCTTCTTCGGTCACCCGACTAGCGTACCCACTGCCTCACCCCTGAGGATGGACTTCACGTTGCCCTGGCGCAAAAGATCGAACACCACGATGGGCAGTTTTTGGTCCATGCAGAAGGTAATGGCCGTGGAATCCATCACTTTGAGGCCCTTGCTCATGACATCGAAATGAGAAATGCGGTCATAGCGAGTGGCTGTGGGGTCAAGTTTTGGGTCGGCCGTATACACGCCATCGACCCCGGAATGGGTGCCCTTCAAAATGGCTTGAGCAGAAATTTCCGCGGCACGCAGTGCTGCAGCTGTATCGGTGGTGAAAAACGGGTTACCTGTTCCGCCGGCCAAAATGACCACACGACCCTTTTCTAAGTGCCGCTCTGCACGACGACGAATGTAGGGCTCAGCGACCTTTGGCATTTCAATTGCCGACATCACTCGTGACTGCTGACCCACCCGCTCGAGTGCATCTTGTAACGCAAGACCATTCATGACGGTGGCAAGCATTCCCATGAAGTCGGCCTGTGCTTGGTCCATACCCTGACCAGCACCTTTCATGCCGCGCCAAAAGTTACCGCCACCGACAACGACAGCGATGTCGACGCCGAACTCTTCATGCACTTCGTGTAACTCAGTTGCTACTTGATGCAAGATGTCGGTGTCGAGGCCAAACCCGGTGGACTCGGCAAGAGCCTCACCCGACAGCTTTAAAACGATGCGATTCCAACGCGGCTGAGTACGAGGACCCTTCTTCGCTGAAACCGCATCATTAGCCATTCAGATCTTCGTTACGTGTAATAGTTTCCAACGTTGCGCGCTCGTGATCGAGAACGTCTGCTGGGATTTCATCACGTGTGAGGTAGCGAGGACGAGCAAAACCAATGTGAACTGCAACATCGTGTGCCAACTCTTGAGTAGCACCTGACATTTCAACAAGCACACCGTTGACTCCGCGGCCACCTTGAATGTGCAGGTACGAGTCGATGACGTTTCCAGCAGCTGCTTCAATGCGCACTACTTCGCCCAAGTCGATGTTCTCTTTGAGAACAATCTTCAAGCTGTCGAGTTGCTCTTGGCGCTCTGACACTGCAGCAACACCCTTATCGATGATGAGGTTTGCCAATGCTTCGGCTTCTGCTTTGAAAGCATCACTACCGGCAACAAAGTCGGTTTCGCACTTCAGTTTTGCCATTGCGCCCACGTTGCCACGAATAACCAAAGCAACTACGCCTTGGTTGTTTTCGCGGTCGTCACGCTTTGCGCTTGCTGCAAGGCCTTTTTCGCGCAGCCACTGCTTGGCTTCGTCGATATTGCCATTGTTTTCTTCAAGTGCTTTTTTGCAATCCATCATGCCTGCGCCGGTGGAATCGCGCAGAGTTTTTACGTCTTTAGCTGTATACGACATTCGTGAATCAGGCTCCTGGAGTAGGTGCCGCAGGGGGTGCGGGAATGGGTTTTGGTTCAACAACAGATGCTCCGACTGCAGCAACTGCAGCAGCGGCATTGGCAACAGCAGCAGCGGCTGCTTGTGCTGCAGCAACTGAGGCCTTCTTCGATGCCATGTGGCGTCCTTCAAGTGCAGCTTCAGCAATAACGCGGCACATGAGGTCGTTGGCGCGAATGGCGTCGTCGTTTCCTGGAATAGGGAAGGTCACCACGTCGGGGTCGACGTTGGTGTCGACCACTGCAATAACGGGAATACCAAGCTTGTTTGCTTCGGTCACCGCGATGTGCTCTTTCAAGGTGTCGAGCACGAAGACAGCGTCGGGACGACGTGTCATTTTGCTGATACCCGAGAGGTTCTTTTGCAACTTGATGAGTTCACGCGACAAGAGAAGTGCTTCTTTTTTCGGCATTGCTTCAAACTCGCCAGTTTCCACCATGCGCTCGTATTCCTGCATTTTGCTCACGCGCTTGGAAATGGTTTCGAAGTTGGTGAGCATGCCGCCCAACCAACGCTCATTCACGTATGGCATTCCGCTCTTGTCGGCCCAGTCGCGCACAGGATCTTGTGCTTGCTTTTTGGTACCGACGAAAAGAATGGTTCCGCCTCCGGCTACAAGATCGCGGGCAAAGACATAAGCAGTCTCGACGCGAGTCATTGTTTGTTCAAGATCGATGATGTACACACCGTTGCGCTCACCAAAAATGAATCGCTTCATTTTGGGGTTCCAACGGCGGGTCTGGTGTCCAAAGTGGCAACCAGCTTCGAGCATTTGTCGCATTGTGACGACGGCCATGATGATTCTCCTCTCCTGTGGTTAAGAGACTGGCCTCCGCGCCGAAGCGACCACAGGAAGAGACACAGTGCAATGACGTGTTGATGAGTTATTCGTGGCCCCCGCCATGCCACCGTGTGGACGATGGCGTGACGACAGCCAAGGAGAGAGGCTACTGCCCGATTCCCCTTGTGCCACAAACGATCGCGCCGCCGTTGAGGAAATCAGCCGGGCTCGGGGCCGGGTGAGGCCAAAAAAGACCGCGGGGTCGAGATAGTTATTCTCCACCCGCAACCCGAGCCGTAGACCCACATAGAACCATTGGCTCGCGTAACCCACCACCTGTAACGGGTTGACTACCTCGCCCAGGGTCACGAGTGCCCCATTGACCCCTCCCATGACCGCATATAGAGGTGTAGCCGATTGACCTCCCCCATCTTGGGTAATTCCTGCAGCCACTTGGTCAATTTCCACCACCACATAGGGCACTCCACCCACCGGCCCCACGAAGCTCACCGTTCCAGGCCACGACATGCGCACGGGCGTATTTTGCCCAACAGCAAACTCGAGGCCACGGTTACCAGCACACCACGTACATTGCGGCCGACGAAACCAGTCGGTGACCTTGCCTGCTACCGGGGCTGGAGCAGTGTTCGCAACGCAGAGCACCGCAGCGACAACGGCGCTCAACATGAGAACCCCGATAGTGAACTAGTACTCGGCTGCTGCGAGACGCGACCGCAATTGCAACACGGCCTTTGAATGAATTTGCGAAACGCGGCTTTCGGTAACTCCCAGAATTTCGCCGATTTCCACGAGCGTGAGATTCTCGTCGTAGTAGAGAACCAAAACAGTACGTTCACGCTCTGGCAAGTTTTTAATTTCCTCACGCATGTGCGCCCGCATTGCTTGTTCTTCCATTGCGGTATCGGCGGGGCCAATTTGTTGGCCAACCCCCGAGGGGGCACGGTCGGCAACAAGGTGGTCGAGAGGGCCAACGGTACCAACAGCAACATCGGCGAGCCACTTCTGGAGTTCCTCCACAGTGATCTGTAATTCTTCAGCAATTTCTTCGTCGTTAGGTGCACGTCCCATTGTGTGCTCAAGTTGCGTTATTGCGGTCTGTACCGAACGCGCTTTGGTGCGCACAGAACGTGGCACCCAGTCGAGGGCGCGCAACGAGTCGAGAATGGCCCCACGAATACGCGGCACTGCATAGGTTTCAAACTTTGCTCCATGAACTGGCACGTATTTTTCAATTGCGTCCATGAGGCCAAAAATGCCTGCGCTCACGAGATCTGCAGTATCAACATTTTTCGGCAACCCTGCACCGAGTCGACCAGCAACGAACTTCACAAGCGAGGAATAGTTCACTACAAGCCATTCGCGTGCTTGGGGGGTGCGAGAACTCGACCAGTCTTCCCAAGCGGATTCCACCGTGTAGCGCGCGCCTCGAATGTTCATGCGCGCGGATGTGACGAGAGGTAGGCCGACTGCAAACGTTCTTTACTGACATGCGTATAGCGCTGCGTGGTAACAACATTTGCGTGCCCCAAGAGTTCTTGAACTGCACGCAGGTCGGCGCCATTGTCGAGCAAGTGAGTGGCGAAAGTGTGTCGCAGTGCGTGTGGATGCGTGGGGTCAATAGATCTTCTATCAAGTATTCGCCGCACATCGCGCGGGGTGAGTTGTTTACCGCGCTCATTGAAGAAGAGTGCATTTGACGATGCCACGGCGAGCTCATGGCGATGTTTCATCCACAAATCAATTGCGGCCACTGTTGGCTCATTAAGAGGTACACGCCGCTCTTTTGAGCCTTTACCCCACACCGATGCCGCTTTGTTTTTCAGATCAATGTTGGCAAGTTCGAGTGTGCATAATTCACTCACACGCAACCCACTTCCGTACAGCAATTCCACAATTGCCACGTCGCGCGCAGAACGCCACACCGGGTCATCTTCTATTTCCGAACCAGTGAGCAATGCATCGAGCTGATCGGCATTCAAGATGCGCGGCAATCGCCCCTCACCATTAGGTGCACGCACGCCAACAGTGGGGTTCTCTACTTTTTTACCCGATTGACGCAGCAACCATGAGAAATAGCGACGCAATGCTGCAAGCTTGCGGGCAATGGTGCGCTTGGCATGTGTGCCCTTTGCATGTTCCGTTGGCTTTGAGGTGGTGAGAAATGCAAGGTACTGCTTCACCATGGTGCGCGTCACCGCTTCTGGACGCTGTGCATCGTGTTCTTCACTTGCCCACTGGGCAAAGCGTTCCACATCGGAGCGATACGCACTTTGTGTGTTCGGCGACATCGCAGTGAGAGAACCAATGAAGTCCTCTATTTTCCATGCCGCCAATGGCGTAGCCCGCGTGCCGCCCACACCTTCAAGGTAGTAGGTAGAGCTACCTCATAAGTGCTTCCCACCATCCATTGGTATCGACCACCCAACCCAGCGCTTCAAGGCGACCCAAACTCACCGCAATGTCGTGCAGTGGTCTATTGAGCGACAGTACGAGGTGGTCAAGTGTCACTGCTCCGTCGGTGCATGCAAGAAGGACATCTTGATCGTGGGCATCGGGAGCAACGCGCGTTTCATAATTGCTTCTCGACTCGCGGCGATGATCGAGCGCGAGAGCAGCAAAGAGGTCATCAACACTGGTGACTGGCCCGCAGCCCTGTTGAATGAGCAGGTTGGTTCCACCAGCAGATGCAACTCGGGGTGAACCTGGCACGGCAAAGACCTCAATATTTCGCCGAATTGCTTCGGCAACGGTGAGCATAGAACCACCCGACTCACGCGACTCCACCACAACCACCACTTCAGACAGTGCCGCAATAATGCGATTGCGTTGAGGGAAACGGTAGGGCTCGGGCTGTACTCCTGGCCCGTATTCGCTCACCAAAAGCCCACAGTCTCCTACCCAAGCCCATAACCCGGCATTGCTTTTTGGGTACACCACATCGAGTCCGCACGCCACCACGCCAATGGGTTTGCCAAGAGCGCCATGACCCGCGTGCGCCACTTCCTCGTAATGCAATTTCATTCCGTGATGTACCGCGCCATCTATTCCGCGAGCAAGACCCGACACCACTGCAATTTCGTTAGCTGCTAACTGCTCACCAAATTCCCGCGCGGTGTACACCCCCGATGGCGTTGGCGACCTTGTGCCCACAATGCCCACACGTCGTTGCTGCAAAGCACTGAGCGAACCTCTGTAGAAAAGCACCGCGGGAGGCGTGGGGTCGTAGCGCAATGCGCGTGGATAATTCGGATCTCCTATGTAAACCACTTCTATATTTTCTTGCTCACAACGTTCACAAATGCGTGCAACAGCTTCATCAGTGATGACGGAATCACACACTGCTCTTGCCCAGGCTTCTTCAGGGTCTTCATGCAACAACGCAATACGTAACTTCTTTGGCGTCATGCCGTCAAGTTGAGAAAGTGCAGCCGCATACGCCCATGCCGGCAAACCAAGGAGTTTGCTCATCACGCAACTTCTCTTTCATGCAGACGTGTACGCATGAGAAGTGCCACGCGAACAGTGTCTTGCTCAATCTCTCCGTCATTGCCCGACAAGTCGGCAAGCGTGCGAGCAACACGACGAATGCGGTGATACCCACGCCCTGTGAGTCGACCACGCTCCAATTCACTACGAAGAACATCGCGTGCTGCGTTCGTGAGTGGCGCATGCGTATCTAACTCTTGAGCAGACAACCGAGCATTCACACCACCCGAGCGATGCAACGAGAGTTCCCGCACGCGAGCAACACGTTGTTGCACTGCCGCGCTTTGTTCTCCTTCACATACATCGAGCAACTCCTCTACTCCCGTCATGGCCACAGCAACGCGCAGGTCGAAGCGATCGAGAAAAGGACCCGACAACCTACGTAAATACCTAGCCCGCGCTGTTTCATTGCACACACATGCCCCAGGTGCGCCACCACCACATGGGCAAGGGTTGGTAGCGCCGACCAATAAAAACCTTGCAGGCAAAGTGACTCCAGCACTTGCTCGCGCAATACGTACTTCACCTTCTTCTAGTGGTTGGCGCAATGCATCGAGTACCGATGGCATGAACTCACCCACTTCGTCTAAGAAAAGCACGCCGCCATGTGCCAACGATGCTTCACCTGGGCGCAAGACGCCACTTCCCCCGCCCACCATTGCAATCATCGAAGCACTGTGGTGCGGCGCGCGAAACGGAGGAAACGAAATGAGCCCGCCTGGTGGCAATGACGCCCCTGCTGCAGAATGAATCATCGTTGCCGTCACTGCTTCTTCATTAGTGAGTGGAGGCAATAATCCGGGCAAACGCTCCGCAATCATGGTCTTGCCTGCACCAGGTGAGCCCACAAACAAAATATGGTGCCCACCAGCAGCTGCAATTTCTGCAGCAAGACGTGCTGTGGGTTGCCCGCGCACATCACTCATGTCGGCAAAGCGAGTGGTTCCTTTCACGTTCTCTTGAGCTGAAGTATCGGCCCATTCGCACTCACCACGTAAAGCAAGAACTACATCGCGCAAGGTAGCTGCACAATGAATACTGCGTGGGCTAGCTACTTTTGCTTCACGCGCGTTGGGTGGTGCTACTACAACGCGATATTCACGCAGCCCGGCAACGAGCGGCGCGGCACCTGGCACTGGGCGCAACGACCCATCGAGTCCGAGTTCGGCAACAAAAGAATATTCGGCCAAGTTGTCGCTGGGTATTTGACCACTAGCGCTCAAGATTCCCATGGCTAAAGCAAGGTCGAGCCCGACCCCACCTTTGCGTTGACTACTGGGCGCTAAGTTCACCGTGATTTTTTTATTGGGCCATTGCGCACCACTCGACAACAAAGCCGCACGCACTCGGTCACGTGCTTCTCGACACGCTTCGTCGGGAAGTCCAACGACTGTAAACCCAGGCAAACCACTACCAATATGCACTTCAACAGAAATCGGCGTTCCTTGAATACCGAGCAATGTTGCTGACCTAATGCTCGAAAACACCAGACCTCACTTTCGTCACGATGAAATGCATCCCGTAGGAAAATGCATGTGGGAAACTGTCGACAGTGAAGAAATCACCTCAACATCTCCGTGTGTGGCGACGTAGTGCTTTTGTGGCAATAAGTTGTGCAATTTTTATGGCAGGGGCATCTTCATGCTCCGAGCCAAAGCGCACCGGAACTCAGTTTTGCCGACAGTTGGCCAAAGAAATGGCGCAAATCAACGCACCCATTGCAACGCAAAACGATATTGACCTATTAGTTGCCAGCTACGAGCGAATTGGCAAAGTTGCACCCATCGATGTGTCAAAAGATTGGGATGCGCTCACGGCCGTACTTGCCGACGCCTCTCGCATTAACACCGGCAATGCCACCGATGTTGAAGCTGTTACCAAGCACGCTTACGAAAGCAACACCGCTGCGCAACGCGCAATGAAGTGGACTCTCGATACGTGCGCGGTTGATATCAGCGGATCTCGCCCCGCTTCACAATGACCTTGTCAACCAATCCGTATTCCTGAGCCAACTCGGCGGTAAACCAACGGTCACGCTCGCTGTCGGCTTGAATTTGGGCGATTTCTTTACCTGAGTGAAATGCAGTGAGTTCTGCCATCTTGTGCTTCACGTGGTGCAACTGCTCGGCTTGAATAGCAATATCGGTTGCTTGTCCGCGCAGACCTGCAAGTGGTTGATGCATCATGATGCGAGCGTTTGGCAAGGTGTAGCGCTTTCCCTTTGCACCAGCGGTGAGAAGGAACTGGCCCATTGATGCAGCAAGGCCCATACACACTGTTGCAATGTCGCACGAGACAAACTGCATGGTGTCGTAAATAGCCATACCGGCAGTGATGGAACCACCTGGGCTATTGATGTACAGCCAGATGTCGGCATTGGAGTCTTCGCCTTCGAGGTACAACAACTGCGCACAAATTTGGTTGGCAATGTCGTCGTTCACGTCGGTACCGAGCATGATGACTCGGTTCTTCATGAGGCGGCCGAACACGTCGAAACGCGCGTCTCCTGAGCCTGAGTCGGCTCCCATTGGAGTGATAATGGACGATGTGTTGTGCGACACGTGCGAAGTCATGCCCTTAGGCTACTGCCCCTCACCCTCGGTCTCTAAGTTGCGTCGCCATAAAAATGAATGAGCAGAGCGAGAAAGTGGCAGAATGTCATCGTGAAAAACGCAGAAACCACCTTTCTCGCCAATGCCGAAGAGTTGCGCGGACACAACACCACTTTTGTAGAGGCCTTTGCCGACCACGGGCTCAATGTCAAGCCAAAACGTCGCCTCGCCATTGTGGCCTGCATGGATAGCCGCATGGATATTTTTCAAATGTTGGGTCTCGACCATGGCGATGCCCACATCATTAGAAATGCAGGCGGCGTGGTCACCGACGATGTCGTGCGATCGTTAGTCATTTCGCAGCGCCGCCTCAATACTTGTGAAATTATTTTAATCCATCACACCGACTGCGGTTTGGAAAATTTGAACGAGGGCAGTTTCTACGATGAGCTCGTGAGCGAAAGCGGCATTAAACCCGGCTGGTCTTTTGAAGCGTTTAAAGACCCACATGAAGATGTTCGCCAAAGTATGAGCCGTTTAAAACATTCGCCGTTCATTTTGCACAAAGACAACATTCGCGGATTCGTTTACGATGTTGATAACGGAAAACTCCTAGAAGTCGCTTGAGCGCCTCTATGAACGCAGTACTCCACTAAAGACAACTGCAATATTTTCTTGTTCGTAATTGCCCTTGTTCTGAGATACATGGGTGAGCAACCCAGCAAGACCAGCCGCACCCGTGGGGCTCACATTGATGCCCGAACTCTTTTGTGCCAGTTGAAATGCAGCAACAACATCTGATTCCGGTGCAACAACGGGGAACCCACCGGTACGTGTCATTGCGTCGCAAATAGAGATCCAGTCGTAGGTTTCATCGTCCAAAATGCCATCGGCTAGCGATGTAGGCACTTCTTCCCACGGCCACATGCACTCACTCCAGCGCGCACCCGCATTCAAAGTTCCCCCGGTTTGCTCAGCACGATTCCATGCACGCGCCAACGGGCTGCAACCTTGTGTTTGCACTGCGTGCAAATGAGTTCCTTGCACTTCAGCAATACGCAATGCGTCGCCAATGCCAGAAGCAAATGCACCGCCACCTACTTGCACAAAAATACGCTGGAGTTGTTGAGTGTTCGGAAATTGCTCGAGCATCTCAAGACCAATCATTCGCCCACCGTCGAGGCACCATGCATTTTCGGTACCTTGCACGCCGAAGGGCAATGAACCGCGTGACACATACTCTTGAAAACGCAGTACGCACGGATCACCGGCAGGATCTGTTGGTTGACGCATGCACACCTCAATATGAGCGCCAAGTGAGCGCAAAGTTTCCAACACCACTGCGTCAACACTCTCTGGCACAAACACGCGCAAAGGCCACTGCACGCTTGCTGCAAGAGTTGCTGCTGCGATTGCAGCATTTCCACAAGAAGCAATAGCAAGTTCGGGACGATTTGCGCCCCATGGGGCAAGACCTTTTTCTTCAGCAAAAACTAAATGCAATAACTCAGTAAAGAGATGTCGTGCCTTTTGAGATCCGGCAACGTTGTGTGTTTCATCTTTAACCCATAAGCCGCCAGTTCCTTCAAAGCCCAACACGCGTGACAACTCTGCATGGCGAGCAAAGGGAGTGCGGCGAAACCCCACTCCTGCAACGCCTGCCACTTGCGCATCGAGGCGTTCAATGAACTCTCGGCGCTCACCGAATGAAGTTCCGTGTTGTGCAGCAAAAGCATCCCACGCCAACAACTCTTGGAAACGCACAAATGGGTTTTCCGATTCCACAGGCTGAAAGTTGTTTGCACTTGGCGCACCGACGAAATGCAAAACGTGATGTCGGTCGTCACTATTTGCCTGCGGGCAACGCCACGACAACGGTTGATCAACAGGCACCCGTGCACCGCATACAGCACACTGCAGGCTGTCGATGACCTGCGTTTTCATATCTCTATTGTGCAGCGACGCGGGCGTTGAATTCAGTAATCATGTTGTCCCACACCGGCTGATACGTGCGGATGTGGCGCCAGAACGACTGTGAGCGACGAGCTTCAAACACATCGAGCGGTGTTCCCTGCTGCTCAACCCATGTGTAATAACCCAGGTTGAAGATGCGATTGCGATCTCGCTCAGTGCAGTCGATCATTGCACCAGTTCCAATGGCACCCACATGCTCACCAAATACTTCGGCCGCATCGACTGCTGTGAAGTCGTTCTTGAAACGGCGGGCAAGAGTTTTTTCACGCTCACTTGGGTACAAGGCGCCACCATCGGTTGCGATGGTAATGAGCACATCGTCGGGTCCGTAGTTGAGAAGTTTTGCTGTTTTAATTGCCGCAATCACATTGCAAATTGCATGAATGTTGTGCTCACCAAAACCGTTCTCCAACATGGTGGGGCATTCCAATGCTTCAACTGCCACCACTTTGGTGCCGTAAACATCTTTAAGTTTGTCGCCGGCAGCAATGGTGCCAGCACTTCCTGTTGCAGAAGTAAATGCAGCAAGACGCAGGTTTTTGTTGCCTGAATTTTCGCGGAAGTGCTCGTAAATATGAGCAAGTGCCGTACCTGTTACTGCGTAGTGGCCCACGTGGTTTCCAAATTCGCAGAACTGGTTCAAAATAAAGTTGCCGGGGTCTTTGGCCATCTCATTACATGCGTCGTAAATTTCTTTGACGTTGCTCTCGGTGCCTGGCGTGCGCACAATGTCGGAAGGGTCGGCCACCCATTTATCGAGCCAATCGAAGCGTTCTTGCGACATGCCAGCAGGCAACACCGCAACGCCACGACTTCCCAAAATACGGCTAATGGCAATTCCGCCACGCGCATAGTTGCCCGTGCTTGGCCATACCGCACGATGACGCGTGGGGTCGAACTGGCCCGAAATGACTCGAGGCACGAAACATGAAAATGCAGCCAACACCTTGTGAGCTGTGATCATGGGAAAGCGGTCGCCGAAAGCAACAACAATGGGGCTTTCTACACCAGTGAGTGCCTGCGGCAGAACGACATAGTCGGGCACGCTTACTCTGTTGCCATCCATGTCGTTGTACCAGTGCACGCGAAAGAGGTTGCGCGCATCGGGCGCATTTTTGTCGACGCCAGCGGTGTTGCTTGCGGGAATTTTTGACGGGTCGGCAAGTTGAGCAAAGGTGGGAAGGACAATTTTCTGCTCAGCAAAGCGCTTCACGCTGTTGGTGAGCGCCTTTTCGTCGACCACCGTGTCGGCGAGACCGAGCTGACTAATGAGGGCTTCTGGGGAAAGGCCCGAGACGCTGGTGGAGTGCTGAGTTGTTGTCACTTTTACATTCTGTCAAAGAAATTCCCCGCCCTTTGCCTTCATTGGCCAAAATCAATGAATCTTTGTCATTTTCGTGACTCTTCTCGATCTCTCGGTAGCCTTCCACCGTCGCCGACGTAGCCCAATGGCAGAGGCACGGCGCTTAGGACGCCGCCAGTGAGAGTTCGAGTCTCTCCGTCGGCACGTGTACATCGACGACCTGCCAACCCCGGCTCTCATCATTGAGGCCAACGCGCTTGAGCACAATTTGACCGCCATGGCGGCCTCGTACCCCGGCACCACCCTGCGGCCCCATGTGAAGGCCCATAAGTGCACCTCTCTTGCCAAAGTGCAAGAACGCTTCGGCCACACAGGTTTCACCTGCGCAACTCCTCGTGAAGTGCTTGGGCTTGCCAAGGCAAACTTGAACACCGATATTCTGCTCGCCAATGAGTGTGTCGATGTGGCACGCCTGGGTGCGCTTGCCGGAACCAATGTCACCATTGCCGTTGACTCTGAAGAAACCATTCGTGCTGCGTTTCGTGCGGGTCTCAAAAAAGTTGTCATCGACGTTTTTGTTGGGCTGCCACGATGTGGTTGCGAGCCGGACGATGCCGGGCGCCTCGCCGACCTTGCACGCTCGCTTGGCCTCACTGTGCGCGGGGTCATGGGCTACGAAGGTCACCTCATGATGGAAAAGACTGCCGACAAATCACATCAGGTCAATACTGCGATGCAAACTCTTCATGCATGTGCAGAAATTGTTGGTGGCGACATCATCTCTGCTGGCGGAACGGGAACCTACAAAGAACACTTAACGTCGGGCATCACCGAGCTTCAAGCCGGAAGCTATGCGCTCATGGACTCGCACTATTCAACGTTGGGTTTTCCCTTCATCCAAGCCGCCCACGTGGTGGGAACAGTGATTTCTCGCTCAGCGCAATGGGCTGTTGCCGATGTTGGCCTCAAAGCACTGGGCATGGACCACGGCAACCCCGAAGTTGATGGTTACGACGTGTGGTTTTGCTCCGATGAACACATCACCTTTGCAGTGAAGCGCGATGCAGCATCGCAACCCGTTCCCGCGCCACTCACACTTCCCCAAGTGGGCGAACGCGTGCTTATTACACCCGCGCACATTGACCCCACCATGTCGCAACATGAGCGCGCCTTCGTGCACCGTGAAGGGCTCATTGTTGATGAATGGGCTATTGACCTACGTGGTTGGTAAGTACTTTCGCTAGTTCAACAAATGCGCGTCCACGATGTGACATTGCATTTTTTTCTACCGCATTCATTTCAGCAAAAGTTCTTCCATCGCCATCGGCCGGAATAAACACAGCGTCGAAACCAAAACCACTCGTTCCTGTTTCACGTGTCGCAATGGTGCCTTCGCACACGCCTTCCACCACAATTTCATCGCCATTTGGCCACAACACCACCACCACTGTTTGAAAACGGCACGAACGCTCAGTGGAATTCTCTAGGGCTGCAA
>JAPKZV010000091.1 GCA_026393585.1 Actinomycetota bacterium | reverse complement strand
ATGTGAAGTTTGGATGTTCTGAAGCCCAACGAACTGCATTAACAATCATTTCGTAACCCGTACAGCGGCAGAGGTTGCCTTCGAGCGCGTGGCGAATTTCTTCTTCCGATGGATTGGGGTTCTCTGACAACAAAGCAGTGGACGCCATGATCATGCCTGGCGTGCAATAGCCACATTGCAGGCCGTGCTCTTGGCGGAATCCTTCTTGCACTGGGCTAAAGGACCCATCGGCCTGAGCGGCACCTTCAATGGTGGTGACATTGCAGTCGTGAACTTGTGCTGCAAGCAGGGTGCACGACTTCACTGCTTCCCCGTCGAGCAGAACAGTGCATGCTCCACAGTTTGAAGTATCGCAGCCAACATGTGTACCGGTGAGGCTGAGCTCTTCACGTAGATAGTGAACAAGAAGCGTGCGAGCTTCTACTTCACGTGAAGTTTCTTTGCCGTTAACAGTGATTGAAGTACGAATTGTCATCACTTTGCCCCTTCTAAAATGTTCCAAACTTTGATTGGTGTAACTGGCATATCGATGTGCTTCACGCCAAGGTGGCTGAGTGCATCGACAACCGCATTCACCACTGCTGGTGGTGCGCCAACTGAACCCGATTCACCAACGCCCTTGGCGCCCAGTGTGTTGCTGGGGTTGGGTGTATTGGTGCGTCCGGTGACGTATCCGGGCAGGTCTGATGCTGCAGGAACGAGATAGTCCATGAGCGTTGACGTGCGTGGCACACCACTGGGGTCGTAGAGCATGTGTTCGAAGAGTGCTTGTGCGATGCCTTGCGCTACGCCACCATGCACTTGGCCTTCAACCAAGAGTGGGTTGATTACTGTTCCGCAGTCATCAACGAGGTACATGTTGACAATATTGACTCCGCCAGTTTCACGATCAATTTCTACAACACAGCAATATGCGCCAGAAGGGAAACTGAAGTTCGGAACTTGCTGGAACACCGTGGAGTCGAGCCCACCGGGCTCCATGCCACCGGGAAGTTCCAGTGGTTGGAAACTCTTCCACGCAACCTCACTCCATGGAACACTGCGAGCAGGCGTACCTTTCACGAAGAATTTTTCATCTTCGATGACAATGTCTTCAGCGCTTGCTTCCAACAAATGTGCAGCAATACGTTTTGCATTTTCATACACACGACCGCTTGCTGTTTTTACACCTTCGCCACCAACAGCAACCGCACGTGAACCCATGGTTCCAATACCTTGTGGAACAACTGCTGTATCGCCGTGCTTCACGCTGATGCGATCGAAATCGATACCGAGTTCGTCGGCTGCGATTTGGGCGTAAGTGGTGACGGTTCCTTGACCGTGGGGCGATGCGCCAGTGAAAATAATGGCGCTGCCGTCGGGCTGAATACGCACTTGGGCCGACTCCCACGACGCGAGATGGCCAAAAGCTTCAAGTGACCCTGGTGGGCCAAACCCAGCGATTTCTAGCCACGAAGCAAAACCAATACCGAGAAGTTTTGCAGCAGGATCTTGACGACGCTTTTCTTGTTCTTTTTTCAATTCGTCGTACTTCACATGCTTCAACAACTCATCGAGTGCTCCTGCAAAGTTGCCGCTGTCGTACATCGCAAGCGGGCTATGCGTTGCATAGGGAAATGCATCAACAGGAATGAAGTTGCGACGACGCACCTCTACTGGGTCAACACCTGTTTCATCGGCAATGAGATCGATGAGGCGCTCGATGGTATACGACGCTTCTGGACGACCAGCACCACGGTATGCAGCAACTGGCGTGGTGTTGGTAACAACATTTCGCCACGAAATAGCAACCGCAGGAATGCGATAGCAACCTGCAGCCATAGCGGTGGTGAGAACAGGAAGACCCATGCCGGTGCCGTTGGGGTAGGCACCTTGATCTTGAGTCACCGACAACTTCAAGGCCAAAATACGCCCATCGTTGTCGAATGCGACACTTGCATCGTGCTCTTGAGCACGGCCATGCAACATTGCTACCAAACACTCACTACGTGTTTGCGTGTACTTCACTGGCCTGCCAATTTCTTTCGACAACAATGCCGTTAAGAAAAACTCAGGTACGAAGTTGATTTTGGCACCGAAGCCGCCGCCGACGTCGGGAGCAACAACGCGAGTGGAGTCTTGTGGAATACCAAAGTACTGAGCAATGGTGTTGCGCAAGTGGTGTGGTGCTTGAAACGCTGCCCACAACGTGAGGCCACTACGACCCCAATCGGCAAGACACACGTTGGGCTCAATAGGAGTAGGCGCACAACGGTTGTTCACAATGTGGAGCGATGCAGTGCGCGGTGCTGCTGCAAAAACATCATCGAGCGGATTCTCAAAATCTTGGAAGTGCACAGTGTTTCCACCAAGAACTTCGTGGAGCACTACAGCACCTGGCGCCATTGCTGCACTCAAACTTGCCACTGCGGGGAGCGGTTCGTAGTCGACCACAATGAGTTCGGCTGCGTCGGCGGCGATATATCGATCGGTTGCCACAACGACAGCAACACCTTCACCAACAAAACGGACAACATCTTTTGCGAGCAACGGCTGGTCGAGGCCTGGTAGCCCGCCGGGGCAGTTTGCCAGCTGAGCGATATTTGCTGAGGTCCACACGGCAAGAACGCCTGGCAAGGCAAGCGCCTCAGCCGTATCTATTGAGCGAATTTTTGCATGGGCTTCGGTTGAGCGAACAAACACCATTGATGTGCAACCTGCGGGTTGCAGGTCGTCGACATATTGCCCATTTCCGGTAATGAGATTTGGATCTTCTTTACGAAGTACACGTGCTCCAACTAACGACATTCAATTCCCCCTGTTGTAACAGACGTCTGAATGGTAGTTGCTTATTGCACCTCTCGTACAACGGTGTCGGAAAGTTGCCCTACCCATGCGATGCTGCGGCGCAACAGACGGCCATGCTGCAGATTATTGAGCGACCGGTGGTCGTGCCCGAGCGAGCTAAAAACGGCACGTGCAGCACCGTGTTCATGCGTCCACATCGAGGGTTGA
This sequence comes from Actinomycetota bacterium, assembly GCA_026393585.1. Taxonomy (GTDB): domain Bacteria; phylum Actinomycetota; class Acidimicrobiia; order Acidimicrobiales; family Ilumatobacteraceae; genus F1-20-MAGs119. Next base: position 2,206 of record JAPKZV010000091.1, on the reverse strand, counting down.
ACACCTTCTGGCCCATCGGACTCGAGGAGTACCTGCGCTTGCGGGCCAACGCCCAGTTCGCAGTACCGCTCATCTTCCACCACAATTTCACCAAGGTCGCACACAATGGGGTGCTCTTGTGGTGCGCGCAATGAACTTGCCCAACGCGCAGCAAATACTTCAACTGCAGGGTGCCACGACGAGCCCCAGTTCCAGCTGCCACCAAGGTATTGCGGCCACTCCGGCCAGTCGGTGAAGCAAATGATGCCGGTGTGCAACACAAGCAACCCACCGCCCCTCTTGACGTGCGCAGCGATAGCTTCGCGTAGTTCAACAGGAGTGGTACGCGCCCATTGTGCGCGCTGTTCTGGCGTATAACGCTCGTCGGTCATGGTGAACCAGCACGCATACACAGTGACCACATCAAAATGATCTTTTTGCAATGCGTGAATTGCGTTGTCGAAGCCATCGACAATCGTGGAATCAACCACTTCGCCATTAACAGGTTGCGCCGCCAGCACCTTGCCCAGAACGACAGCGCTGTCGGAGAACTCGTGTGCCCAGCCGCCAGTAATGATGAGGTTCTTCACGCAATTGCCCAACTGCTCATGCTTTGGCTCGGTAGGTCGCCCGTACTCCTGAAGCATCTTTGTTTAATCGCTTCGAGAGATGCAGACCCTCAAGCACAAACTCCACGCCACTCGCTTGAACTGCTGGAGTTGCATTGGCGCCTACAAAAACTTCCACTACCGACTTCAATGCAGGAATGTCGGACAACAACTGCACAAGTTGCGCCGAGGTGATGTCTTCGCCGGCATGGGCAAGCGTGCCCGATTCAAATGCAGCAAGAATTTCATTCACTTTGTCAATGTGCACAGTTGCTGGTGTGGCAAGACGTTTGTACACCTGCAAAACCGCTGCCTTAACAATTTGCTCCAGGATTGCGCCTTCACGGCCCTCTTCAAGAGATTCAATTTCCACTTTGCCAGATGTAGATGCAGCAAGTGCTTCCAAGTCGCTCACGCGTGGCGCAACATTTGTTTCGCCAGCTCGCAATGCGCGACGTACAGCGTTGGCACACATGATTTCGTAGTTGCTTACCGATAAACGAACGCTCACACCGCTGCGTTGGCTGATGTGGTTGCTTTGTCGCGCAAGATGACTAAACGTTGCAATGACTTCCTTCATGAAGTCGGGAACCACTACCTCTACGTCGCCAATGCTGGCGGGCCGAGACTCTTGCTCGATGATGGCAACTTCCGTTGCTACTTCAAGGGGATAGTGCGTACGTATTTGGCTTCCGAAACGATCTTTCAATGGAGTAATAATGCGGCCGCGGTTTGTGTAGTCATCGGGGTTTGCCGATGCCACCAACATCACATCGAGTGGAAGGCGAATTTTGTAACCACGAATTTGCACATCGCGTTCTTCCAATACGTTCAACAAGCCCACTTGAATACGCTCAGCAAGATCTGGCAATTCGTTGATGGCGAAAATTCCACGATTCGTACGCGGCACCAATCCGTAATGCAAAGTGAGTTCGTCGCTTAAGTAACGGCCTTCAGCAACTTTGATGGGGTCAACTTCACCAATGAGGTCGGCAATTGACGTATCGGGTGTGGCTAGTTTTTCGCCGAAACGTTCTGAGTGGTGCACCCATGAAATAGGAATTGATTCACCGAGTTCTTCTACAAGGTCACGTGCATGACGCGAGACGGGAGCATAAGGGTCGTCGTTAATTTCACTGCCTTCAATGATGGGCATCCATTCATCGAGCAAACCAGTGAGTGAGCGAATGATGCGCGACTTTGCTTGCCCACGCTCACCAAGAAACACCACATCATGCCCAGCAAGAAGTGCGTTCTCTAACTGCGGCATGACGGTGTTTTCATAGCCCATCACACCGGCGAACAAAGGTTCACCTGCTGCAATTTTTGCAATGGCATTACGCCGCAGTTCTTCTTTGACTGGACGCGAGATCCAGCCCGATGCACGAAGCCCACCTAGCGTGGTGGGCAAATGAGCAGGCGCAACATTGAGGGTCATAGCCTCACGTTAGCCCACTAAATTCGGCTAATGAATTTCCTGTTCTTAAGTTTTGCCTTGCGATAATCGGCATTTGCCAGAGCAATGACGTCGATGGAAATTTCCTTTGGACATGCAGCTTCACATTCACCGTGGTTTGTGCATGAACCGAAATATTCATCCATTTTTTCAATCATCGACT
>JAPKZV010000015.1 GCA_026393585.1 Actinomycetota bacterium | reverse complement strand
AGTTGAGGTCAGCGCACGCTTTCCCACCACGAGGCATAAATGCTGGCGAAACGCGGATACAAGGCTTTCATTTGCTCAGTTGCATCAACGGGTAAATCCTGATTGTTTGTGGGCGCCAACGGCGAAGCCTGGCCAATGGGGTCTACCCATTCCATCTTGATGCCTTCAATCAGGTCACGGAAATCAGGCCCAAAATGGTGGTGGTGCGCACTCGACTGATGCTTTAAGAAACCCACCACATCGGCATACGACTCGAGGCAGTAATACGTGCGTGGCTCGGCACCTCGCCAATACTCATAGCGCCGTACATCTTCTTCATCGGCATGGGTGCGCTCATACATTTGGCGCGCAACTTCTTCGAAGCGTGCTTCGCAGCCTTCTTTAATGGTGACGCAAGCTAACAGTGTTGCCATTGGTAATTCCCCCTGGCCAAACAATAGAAGAAGGGCCGTGCCCGCACATCAGCGGACACGGCCCTTACCTCTTACTATTTTGTTGGTGCTTTACCAATCTTCAACTTCATGATGCGTGTTGACTTAGGAATTGGCTTTCCTTGATCGTCCACGGCTTTGGCAGTGTTTGGCCATAGTCGCTTGAAGTTCAATTTCACCGTCAAGGTGATGCGCTGGGTTTTCAATGCAGTCTGCATTGCCGTTGGCATCACACATGGGGTCTTTGGTGTGTGGATCTTCTTCTTGAACCACAACCCCATCTTCTTGCTTGGGTAAATACGTTTTGCGGTTGGGTTCTTCTTTACTGTACCGAAGCTTGCAACGGTGCACTTGTACTTGGTCTTCTTTTTACCTACCAGGTACGTACCCGTTACGGTTCCACCAGCGTTACCGATGTAACCCGTTTTGAAACGAATCTTCAAGAATTTACCCGACACCACAATTTGGGAACCATCGCCAAATGTTGCAGTGCCATTCACACCGTCAACCGTGACTTCATCACTCAACATTGTTGTAGCTGGGTCTTCTTCAATTTCGGCTGCTTCTTTGGTGACCTTTGAGCCGTTGGTAACTGAACCGGAACCAATTGATGCGCTACCCAAATCATTACCTGATTTGTCTTGAATAGCTTTTTGGTCGTTGCCCGAAGTGGGGTCAACATATTTCCATGTGACGGTCTGGCCATCGGCTACAAGCGGTGCAGTAGTGATAATGACTTTGTTGTCAATTACTTCCACACTCACAATGGTGACTGGTGAACCATCAATGGTCACAGTGAACTGTGAGGAGTCAGGACCCGGTGCAGCAAGTGTTTCGCTGAAGGAAATAACAACCTTTCCACCTTCATTGACTTCCGATCCACTCACTGTTGGTGGCACTGGGTCTACATTCGAGACCTTTGAACCATTCGTGACCGAACCAGAACCGTTTGTTCCCGAACCAACATCGTTGCCAGCAGCATCTTGAATGCCCTTTGCATCGTTACCGCTTGTTGCATCGGTAAATGCCCACGTGACTGTTTCTCCACCAGCAATAAGTGGCGACGTAGTGATCACAATCTTGTTATCAACAACTTCAACACTCACGATGGTTGCCGTTTTGCCATCAATGGTCACAGTGAACTGTGAAGCATCTGGGCCCGGTGTAGCAAGAGTTTCGCTGTAAGTGATAACAAGCTTTCCACCATCATTTACTTCTGAGCCAGTACGCGTAGGTGGAGTTGGGTCATAAGTCGAAGCGTTATTCGCGCTCGTCACCGTTAACGTTGCACCTGCGGCATCGTTACCTGCCGCATCTTGAATTGCGGTATTACTTGTCGCCGTATTCGACGAAGGCGCACTGTAGGTAATCGAAACGGCCTTGCCCGACTCAATACGAGGGCTGGTCACAATCACGACTGTTGAACCAACAATGGACACACTTGTCACGCTCAGTGTTACACCATCAACGGTCACAGAGAATGCCGAAGCACTTGGCCCCGTTGCACCCAACGTTTCGCTAAAGGTCAACACCGCAGCACCAGCAGCATTGACTGCAGTGGAAACAAGAGTTGGCCCGGTGAGGTCCAAAGTGGACAAGTTGCTTCCACCTGAAATGGTCCACGCGGTACCACTCGAAGCCGCATCGTTTCCGGCAGTGTCTTCAATCGTGTTGCCAGACGAAGGTGCACTGTAGGTAACTGCAACACTTTGCCCCGCGCCAACAACTGGTGTCGTCACAATAGTTACTACAGATCCACTCACTGTCACGCTTGATACCGTGACAGCAGTTCCTCCAATGGTCACCTGGAACCGTGAAGTAGGGGCTGTAGTGGTATTCAACGCTTCGTTGTAGGTCAAAAGAATGCTTCCACCAGTTGACACAGTTGCTGAAACAAATGTTGGAGCGGTTGTGTCAGTTGTTGAACTGTTTGTTACATCAAGTGCCGTTGCGCTGAAAGAAACAGCGTCGTTACCCACACTGTCTTGAATGGCATTGTTAGTAGTTGCAGCATTTGAAGCTGGTGCCACATATGCAACGGTAACTACTTCACTTCGTTGCACAGCTGGTGACAACGTGAGCACCACAGTAGAGCCAGACACAGCAACACCTGTTACCGATCGTGGCGATCCACCGACTCGCACTGCGAAGTCTCCTGCTACTGCAGTTGTTGAATTGAGTGCTTCGTTATAGGTAATTGTCAAACTCGTACCGGCAGCATCCACCGCAGCAGATTGTGCTAATGGAGCAGTCACGTCGGTCACGTTGGCGACAGTAGTGAAAGTAGAAATTGTTGCGGCATCATTACCTGAAGTGTCTTGAATGGCTGCAGTATCGTTTCCAGCAGTTGAGTCTGTGTATGTGAATTCAATTGTATTGCCATCTACTATCGCGGCATTCAGAGTTACTTCAACTGTTGAACCGCTCACAACCACCGCAGTAGTTGGCGTAATAGATGAACCACCGTTCACTCGATACCTAAATTGTCCAGCCGTCGGAACAGTAGCGCTCAAAGTCTCATTGAACGTAAGTATCATTTTTGTTTTCGGGCCGTTCATTGCACCAGATACAAAGGTCGGCGCAACAGTGTCATATGTTGAACTGTTTGTTACAGAAACTGCGCCTGCCAAGAATGAAGCTGCGTCGTTGCCTGCATCGTCTTGAACAGCAGTGTTCGTTGTTGCCAAATTAGCCGTTGGGGCTACATATGCAACAGTCACTGTCTGGCCTTGTTGTACCGCAGGTGACAATGTCAGCACCACAGTCGACCCAGAGACCGAAATTCCCGTCGGCGTACGTGATGATCCGCCATAAGTAACTGTAAACGCAGATGTTGGCGCAGTTGTAGTACCAAGCGCTTCACTATAAGTAAGAGTCAAACTTGTGCCCGCAGCATTCACGGCACCAGATACCAAGGTAGGAGCAACCGCCTCAGTTGTTGAACTGTTTGTAATTGATCCTGAAGGTATTGACGCAGCATCATTAAATGAAGCATCTTGAATCACGTTTATGTCGTCACCTACCGACGGATCGGTATATGTCAGGTTCACCGCGACTGAAGGAGGAATGCGTTCAGCTAAGTTCAGTTCGACGTTTGTTCCATCAAAAGTTACAGATGAAATTGTTTTTGAAACTCCACCCACTGTGAGCGCAAAACGATTTGTAGGAATTACTGCTGATGAATCCATCTGTTCATCGTAAGTAAGGACAATTTTTGTACCCGTTGTGCTCACTACCTTCGTGAGAAGCGCAGGGGGCATGTTGTCTGCACCTGCGCCCGTTAAGTTGCCGCCAGTTCCAGTCACTTCACCTTGGACAACGTTTGTCGGTACGCCTCGCGTCGTTAGAGTTCCATCACCAAGTTGCCCGCTGACGTTCGACCCTGAGCATTTCACCTGGCCATCAACAGCCATAATGATGCAAATATGGGCTTGACCCAAGGTCACTGCCGCTACTCCGGTAATCGGGCTTCCACTTAGTTCCATTGCCGTTGGCACGTTGTAGTCAATGCCCGCCGGGGTGCCAAATTGGTTACCTGGGTTTGAACCCCAACACTTCACCGAAGACGTAATGAGCAGGGCACAAAAACTTGAACCGTGTCCTGATATCGCAATTGCATTTGTGAGACCCGAGATAGCCTCCGCAGTGTAATAAATAAGAGAGTCGCTAACGCCTCGTCCTAGTTGGCCGGATCCATTTCCGCCCCAGCACTTAACTGTGCCACCGGCAGAAGAAATGCTAGTGGTACCGTTTTGGTATAAACCACAAATAGCAGACTGAGTAGTGCCGAAAGCTTTTGCTCCAATAGTGCTGGATCCTGCAGGTTTAGGTAGTTGAGTATCAGTCGCCACGTTGTTCGTATTTGCCAGTTTTCCCTGGTCTTGACCCCAGCACACCATTGACTCATCACTCAAAATTCCACATGTAGTTTGGCCAGCTTGCGTAATTGACTTCACCCCTGTTAGTGGCACTTCGCTACCAGTAGTTGAGCAGTTTGCTGTCGTGTTTGGGGTATTGCAAGCGAGAACATATCCAGTTCCTTCGCCATCGTGCCCCGCAGAACCGCCCCAGCATTTTACTTTTCCGTCATTCAATAACGCACACCCGCCGTACGTTGCTGATGTAATGGCAACTGCTCCGGTTAGATCTGCACCGTTCCTAGCATTGAGGTCTCCATCGGCAAATGAGCTTTTAACAAATGTTGGATACAAAACTGACACACCGTAGTAGCCAGTACCAGTTCTATAGCCATAGCCCCAACACTTCACTTTGCCATTGCTGAGGAGCGCACATGTGTGCTCTGCTGCTGCCGCGATACTGATAACGCCAGAAAGTCGCGCCCCGGTGTTGGTCGCAGAGTCTTTCACGTACACCGGGGTTTTCGACAGGGTTGTCGTACCATTACCTAGCTGTCCATTTGAGTTCTGTCCGTAACAGACCACATTGCTGTTAACAATGACGCAGGTGTGGCTGTCGCCAAGCGATATTGCTGATTGAAGTGCCTGAGTTGGTGTTCCATAAGGTGCTTCACCAGAGTCGGCTAATACTGCACGTGGAGCGAGTGACGTGGCGGCAACGAGCAGAGTTGCGATGAGCGAGAAGACAACGCCAAAAGCTCTCCATTTTGAGACTCGTGATGCAGTGAGTGGTGCAGTGAACATGTAACGCCTTTCGACATTTGTAGCGTGGTACTACGTAGTGATTTGCTACACTATATGCAGTACCCCACTACAAAGCACTGAGTCAGGCCTGCTCACTGAAAAAATTTCTCGAGCCGATGCCGTCGGCCGTTTCCTCAGCGCAACGGCTAGTTTGTTGCGCTCAAAATCCCCAAAAGAACTCACTTTGGCCGATATTGCGGGCGAAGCAGGCTTGGTGCAGCACTACATCCATCGCTTTTTCGGGTCCCGCATTGACCTATTAATAGAGGTGTCTGATTTCCTGGCGAGTCAAGCCAGTGAAGCACTACAAACTGACATTTCACAGAACACATTGAGTTTCGACCAGCTTCTTGACCGGTGTAGGTCTGTTTGTACATTGCGCATCCATATATTGCAGTACTTGGCCAGCGAAAGGGTTCCTGTTACGCACTTTCAGGAAGGGAACCGAGAGATCTACACCTCAATCGCGGGATTCTTTGACCCCTCCCACTCACCATCTGCTCGAGCACTGAGTAACGGCATCGTCATCTTCGCCTTCGTTCACGCCGAGATTTCGTTGTTACCTACACTCGGGCTCAATATGGAGGAATTGGACGATCTGATTTCCCTATTAAGAGTGGCTGATTTAAACACCCCGCCTGCACTAATGGCAGTAAAGTAGCGAGGTGCCAAGTGCCAAGAAGAAACCAGCTGCGAAAGTGGAGGCAAAGCCCGCCCGCGTCAGCCGTGCTGACGCTACGCAGAAGTTTCTCGATGCCACTATTTCGCTTATTGCGAAGAAGCCCATTCCCGACATTTCACTGCAGGAAATTGCAGAGGTCACTGGTCTCAACCATGGGTACGTCTTTCGCTATTTCGGCACCCGCATTGACCTCTTTACTGCAGTCACCGATGAACTAGCTCGGTTGGCACAGGCTGCTACTCAAAAGGAAATTGATAACCGTGTGAAGCGCGGCGAGTCCCCTGCACCTCTCGATCTCAGTGTTTTGGAAGCAGGCCGTAAATTCACTCGCCAGCGCCAGCAGGTGATTCAGTATCTCGTCACGTGCGGAGTGAAGCCGAAGCGGTTCGCTGAAAAATCACGTGAACTAAATAACGGTTTAGCCGAGCAGTTCCAAAAAATGGGAATGAACCCGCGATTCGCCCAAGCGCTCGCCGTGAAGTCGGGTGTTCTTTTGTGGTCTGAATTATTCCTCATGGAGAGTTTTGGCATTACGCCAGAAGAAGCACTCGATATTCGCACCATGGCCTTTGACGAAATTGCTCAGCACAAAGCAACTACAAAGCGCCTCGGCTGGAACTAAAAGTTTCTAAGCAATAAATCCGCCGTCAACAATAATCTCGGCACCGTTCACGTACGACGCAGCATCGCCAAGCAAGAACATCACTACTTCGCCCACTTCCTTAGCATCGGCTGTGCGTTGCATGGGCACTTGGTTTGCAATTGTGCTTTCAATACCTTGTGGCAACATGTCGGTTTCAATAAAGCCAGGGTGAACTGAGTTCACGCGCACATTGTGCGCTCCAAGTTCACGAGCCGCAGTTTTGGTCATGCCATGAACGGCCCATTTACTTGCTGCATAAGCAATGGCACGCAAGCCACGCATTCCTGCAACGGAAGAGATGTTCACAATGGAGCCAGACTTTTGCGCAATCATTGTTGCCGATACTGCTTGCATACCAAGAAAAACGCCCACCTGGTTCACATCAATAATTTGACGGAACTCTGCCTCAGTTGCTTGTGTGACACCACCTGGTTTCCAAATGCCGGCATTGTTGACGAGCCCATCGATGCGACCATATTGAGCCAATGTTTGTTGAACAACTGTGCCCCACTGCTCTGACGAAGTGACATCGTGTTGAATGAAAAGTCCGTTGACTTTTTTTGCAACGCTCTCACCATCAATAATGTCGGTGACAACAACTTTCGCGCCAGCTTGCGCGGCTAATTCTGCTTCGGCTTCGCCTTGTCCGCGTGCTGCCCCAGTAATGATGATGACTTTTCCGTCGAGTGTTCCCATACGCCAATATTAGAACACTGGCGAGTGATGTCTTACGGGCAACCAATTCCGTTCAAAGTTGCACATGTTGGGCATAAAAGAGCTTTCCCGTCTGGGGTGCTCCACTCCTTGCCATACGGCGAACCGCACATGAGGCACGCATTTGGGTCAGAGCCGTCAAGCCCATTTCCCCTTTGTTCATTGCTGATTTCGTTCACAATATTGAGCGTACTTACCCAACTCCCCCCTTGACGATGTAAAAAATTACAATGCAGGCATGACCGAAACTAATTGGGGTTCTGAATGGGAACGCGTAGCCGATGTCGTTGTGGTGGGAACTGGTGTAGCTGGTTATGGCGCCGCACTTGCAGCAGCACGCACTGGAGCCAGCGTTCTTGTTCTTGAGAAAAGTTCCTTTGTAGGTGGCACCACTGCAAAGTCGGGTGGCGTGATGTGGGTCTGCAACAACTCGGTGATGAAAAAAGACGGCCTCGCCGATGACCGCGCGTCTGCATTGCGATATTTGGCACGCACGGCATACCCCACTTTGTATAACCCACGGCACGACACATTGGGATTACCCACCAATAAATACGAATTACTTGAGACGTTTTACGACAATGGTGCGCACTTACTTGATTTGGCAGTTGCTGAAGATGTGCTGGAACTTGAAGGTGTTCCCTACCCCGATTACTACGCGCAGCTCCCTGAAGACGAAGCCCCCTTTGGCCGATGCATTCAAGCAAAATATCCCCCGGGCCACCGACCTGGTTTAGACCCAACCGGGGGCCAATTTCTTGTCGATCAATTACGTGCAGGTGCAGAGAAGTTTGGTGCTGTGACTCTTCTTGAACACCACGTTGCTCACCTTGTTCAAAATGATGATGGCGATGTTGTGGGTGTCGAAGTTCGTGTTGGCCGTCGCACTGCTCTGATTGGAGCAAGAAAAGGTGTGATCTTTTGTTCGGGAGGTTTTCTTCACAATAAAGATCTCGCTCGCGAATATCTGCGCGGGCCAGTACTGGGTGGAGCCGCAGCCGAAGGGGCAACAGGAGACTTCGTCAAGATTGGTATTCAAGCAGGAGCCGAACTTGGCAACATGAGCCATGCCTGGTGGGACCAAGTAGTAGTTGAGCTTGCCGCGCGCGTACCACAAACCATTTCTGATGTGTATTCCCCATTCGGTGACTCCATGATTATGGTCAATCGCTTTGGGCACCGCGTTGTTAATGAAAAATCGCCTTACAACGAACGCGGTCAAGCACATTTTGCATGGGATTCTGTTCGCGGTGAATACCCCAACCTTTTGCTCTTCATGATTTTTGATGATGGTGTCTTGCTCAATGAAGAGAAAAGCAGATTCCGTTTCCCTATTCCACCGGTAGGCGAAAAATGCGATTTTGTCATTAGTGGAAACACGTGGGATGAACTGACGCAAAATATTGCGCAGCGACTGTCCACGCTTGAGCATTTCACTAGTGGCTCAAAGTTGGAATCAACATTCACAAGCCAACTCACCAACACCATCTCCCAATGGAATTCCATGGCCCTAGACGGCGTCGATACGCAGTTTCAGCGTGGTCAGAGCCCCATCGAAAATACCTGGGCCGGCGCACCCCGATCATCAATGCCTAATCCCACAATGCACCCATTTTCCTCGTCTGGTCCGTACCACTGCATCATTTTGGGTCCAGGTGCACTCGACACAAAAGGGGGGCCCATTACTGACCCCTTAGGTCGAGTCCTCGACACAGACCATCAACCAATTCCAGGTTTATACGGCGCAGGAAATTGTGTCGCCTCACCAGCCGGTCAGGCATATTGGGGCCCGGGTGGAACGATTGGGGTTGCGTTTACTTTCGGAGGGCTTGCTGGAGAACACGCGGCAACCCAGCCTTCGCGACAGCCGTAGTTAGTTACTGCCAGCCCAATTTCTCGGCATTTTTCTTGGCGTCGCCGAGTTCATGGAGAAAGAGGTTGATGATGTCTGTGCGAGTGCTTTTATCGATCAGAGAAGCAGCCAACAGTTTTTCGTCGGCGAGGATAAACAACATGCCAATTTTTGCACGATACACACGAGCTGCTCGTTTGTCGAGTGTGTATGCATCAGCAAAAAATGCTTCCGTGTTTGTTCGTTGCTCAAGAGCGAGCACGGCGAAACGCTCGGGTGGAAAGCCTTCAGCAAGGAGATACTCCATTAACTTAAAGCGCAAATTCGCATCGGGGTCTTTTACAAGCCCAGCAATATCGCCAGTTTCACGATACTTTTTGATACGTTCGGTCATGATTTCCACGACGGAAAAAAGCATCTCGTGGTTACTGCCGAAGTACCGAGCGATGTAGCTGTGGTTGAGCCCCGATTCGTGAGCAATTTCACGACTAGAAACTTCTGAAACTGGCCGTTCGCGAAGCATTGCGATAGCGGTATCGAGAATGAGAGTTTTTGCCTGCTCTTGGCTCACGCGCCCCAACGCAGCTTTGCGTTCACGTTGTTGAATTGCTGGCGCATGGTTGACTGGCTGCTTTTTCGGGCCTGGCTTTTGGCGTTCTGCAGTTTTTGCGGGCGCCTTCTTTGCCACTACTTTTTTTACTTTTTTTGCTGCAGCCACAATGCAACCTTAGTCGGGGCTTCTCCCCCGCCTCATTTTCTATGACACTCACTGTTCATCTTTCCATTGCGTGAAACTCAATGTCCATAGGCTAAAAAGGAGCATGCGCATTTTAGTAACCAACGACGACGGTATTGATTCAGTAGGGCTTCATGTCCTTGCCCGCGCGATGAACCGCCACGGTGAAGTTGTCGTGGTCGCACCCGATCGCGAATACTCAGGCGCAAGTTCTGCTGTTGGGGCATTGCACGTGATGCAACCAGAAGTGCACAAAGCACACATCGAAGGAATGAAAGAGTCGTGGGCATTAAGTGGCCCGCCGGCTTTGTGTGTGATGTTTGCGCGCCTCGGTCTTTTTGGCGCACCGTTTGATCTTGTTGTTGCTGGCATTAATCCAGGTGCAAATGTTGGGCGCAGTGTGTACCACTCAGGAACAATTGGTGCTGCTCTCACTGCGCGCAACGGAGGCATCAGTGGTGTTGCCATTAGCCAGGCAGTAAATGGAATGGGTGTTGAAGGCCAGGGCTGGGATGACATGGTGAAGGGTCAGTTGTGGGAATCAGCAGCGGCAGTTGCCGATGTTGTTGTTGAAGGTCTCATTGCACACCCACCATCTGAGCCCGTTGTGGTGAACGTCAACGTTCCCAACTTGCCCGTTTCGGAAATCAAAAGTTGGCGTCGCACCGTGGTGGGCAGTGACCCCCCACGAGCAATGGCCACTGCAACCATGGAACAAAAAGAAGGCCACAGCGATTCCTACTATGTGCGCATGGCGTGGGGCGATGAACTCACTTTGCCCATTCACACCGACGGTGGTGCAGTAGGTGCAGGCGAAGTGTCAATTACCTACATCAGCAGGCTTGAAGGCATCGAGATCCCTGCCGATTCCGGCCCAGAGCGTGCCATTGCATCGCTCCTCAAGTTGTCTTAATCATTACCTGTCATGATCTCTGAAAACGCCGAGTGGCTCGACCTCACTCAGCGCAGTGCGTTTGCATCGCATCAACTCATTGGTTGGATTTTTTGGGACCCACGCGCTGAAGCACGGCATAAAGCTTTCGGAATTCAAGACGGCATAGGGCATTACATTGCAAACCGAGCTGCACCTCTTGCCGCAGCTGGCATCGATGCAGTACACAGCGCTTTTTATTCCATTTCCCGCCTCCTCATTCATTTCTCACTCGACCTCGCTTCGCCTCATGCCACGTGGGAGCAAATTTCCGATGCTCGTAATGCATCTGTTCGCGAAGGTCTCTATGAGATCACTCCAGAAATATGTGAACCGTTAGGGAACCTTGCTTCAGAACTCTGGCGCACGGTTGATGCGCTTCCACAAGAAGGACGCGTGTTGTTTGCCGCTCACAAAGCATGGGCACGACCATCTGACCCCGTGGTGTCGGCGTGGTTAGCAGTGAATGCACTGCGTGAATGGCGAGGCGATACACACTGGGCGCAATTAGTTACACATGAAATTGATGCTGTAGAGGCTGGACTTTTACACGATGCATGGATGGGCTATCCGAAAGAATGGATTCCGCGCAGCAGAGGCGCGAACGATGCACTCATTGCATCTGCGCTCGAGAATCTCAGTGCACGTGGTTTTGTCACCGATGGGGGAATCAATGCCAAAGGTATTGCGTTTCGTCAAGAGATAGAAGTGCAAACAAACGAACTCTGCATGCGGCAATGGAAAACATTTGGCGAAAACAACACTCGTACATTTCTTGAGATCATTGAACCAGTAGGTACACGCTTTGTTGAGCGCATCAATGAAACTGCAGGGCCAAACTGGATGCCTGCAGCTCGCGAACGACGTTTATAAAACGCGATATACGTCGTAGTCAACTGCATCTTTAGATGGTTGACCAATAGCAACTGCCTGCACATCGTTGAGCCACGCATAGCGTTCATCACCTGTTTGGAAAAGCGGTGCGGTAATAATGCGCACACCAGTGTCGCTTGGCGCCATGATTCCTTCATACGCCATGTGAATAGCAACGCCATCGTCAGTGAGTAACAACAAGCGCACATCGAGATGCGCAGAGCCTGTTGTGCGCATGCTCAGCCAGTCGCCGCCCATACCGACAGTTCCAGAAACTTTTGGACCTTGAAAGGTACCGCCCGTCACATTCACGATGACTCGTGTGCCTGTCGGCCCACCAGGAATCGGAACGGGAGCAGCGACAGTTGCATGAATAGTGAAGAGATACTCAACGGGGAGTGACGAGAGGATGTCAGGCATGCCTAAATCTTACGTAGTTCTTCACTACGGGTGAGACAAATGTGCTTTCAACTGACACACTGTCAATATGCCCATCTCGAAAAATAGTCCTCCTATTTTTCAGCACTACAACGGCAAGTGGCGCCCACTGTGGCGCGGACGCGTACACGGCATCGCAGCCTTAGTGGCCATACCGGCGGGAACATTGCTCATCTTGGCCGCTGAAAGCGCAATTGCTCGAGTAGCTACCTCTATATATGTGTTCTCACTCTTCGCGCTCTACTCCACCTCAGCTTCGTATCACCTCTTTACTCGTGCACCACATGTGCAAAAAATCATGCAGAAACTCGACCACTCCATGATTTTCATCTTGATTGCTGGTACGTACACCCCACTTTGCCTACTTGCTCTTCCCCACTCATGGGGAATCCCCTTCCTTTGCTTTGTATGGGTAGCCGCAATCATGGGAATGGTGTTCAAGTTTGGTTGGGGTGCTCGACGCATTACTGGTGGTTTGTATATTGCCCTTGGTTGGGCGGGAGTTTTCATCTTCCCCACCGCTGCCAAAAATGCCGGCTCAACAGCCATGGTGCTGCTTGGAATTGGTGGCTTGCTCTACACCGTTGGAGCCATTCTCTTTTATCTGCAACGCCCACGCTTGGTGCCACACATTTTTGGCTACCACGAGATCTGGCATGTATTCACCGTGCTTGCAGGAATCACCCAGTTCATCGGCATTGGGTTCATTGTTGCCCAGGCAAATTAGACCTCACCTCTCAGCAATTTTATATTTGCACTAGTAGTGCAAATATATGTGAAACTGTTTCAACAGCGCGGGAGGTTATATGGGGCTCGAAAAGAACTTCACTGGTCGTATTGGTCGTACATTTGAAGACTCTGAAGCGGCGTGGCCCGACCTGCCTCAACCACCTCAAGGTGCGCCCAACATTGTGATGGTGTTGCTCGACGATGTGGGCTATGCGCAGTTCGGTTGCTATGGGTCAGACATCAGCACACCAACATTCGATGCGTTGGCAGCAAATGGATTGCGATATGCAAACTTCCACACCACTGCACTGTGCTCACCTACTCGCGCGTGCTTGATGACGGGTCGCAATCATCATGCAAGTGGCATGGCACGAGTGGTGGAAACAGCGTCGGGCTTTCCGGGTTACGACGCAAACATTCCCGATGAAAATGGTTTTCTTTCAGAAATTCTCGTGCGCAATGGTTACGCAACTTACGGGCTTGGCAAGTGGCACCTCGCGCCTGCACATGAAAACAACATCGGCGGGCCGCGCACACACTGGCCGCTCAACAAAGGCTTTGAGCGTTACTACGGATTTTTGAGTGGCGAGACCGACCAGTTCCACCCCGATCTCATTCACGACAGCCATATTGTTGACCCGCCGAAAACCCCTGAAGAGGGTTATCACCTCACTGAAGATCTCACCGATAAAGCAATTGGTTACATTAAAGATCTGCGTGCATTTTCACCGACGAAACCTTTCTTTGTGTACTACGCACCAGGCGCATGCCATGCTCCGCACCAGGCGCCAAAAAAATACATTGATGCATATCGCGACAAGTTCAACAAAGGTTGGGACGCATGGCGCGAGGAAGTATTCGCCCGACAAATGGCGTCGGGTTTGTTGCCAGCTGGCACAGTTCTCTCTGAACGACCCACGTGGGTTCCGGCATGGAGTTCGCTCAGCGACGATGAACGCCGTTTATATACGCGGCTCATGGAAGCATTCGCTGGGTTTTTAACTCATACCGACTCTGAAGTGGGTCGCTTACTCGATTTCATTAAATCGATCGACGAATACGACAACACGCTGGTCATCATTATGAGCGACAACGGCGCATCTGCCGAAGGTGGGCCTGGTGGCAGTTTCAACGAAAAGTATTTCTACAACTTCGTTCCAGAAAGTTTGTCGGAAAATCTAAAGCGCATCGACCTCATTGGCTCTGAACATTCCAACAACCACTACCCATGGGGTTGGGCATGGGCTGGCAACACACCTCTCAAACGCTTCAAGCGCGATACGCACGAAGGTGGAGTGTGCGACCCTCTCATTGTGCAATGGCCAAATCGCTTGAAGAACGTTGGCGAAACACGGCACCAGTATTTACACATCATCGACGTGCTCCCCACATTGCTCGACGTCATTGGCATCGAGGCACCGCAGCACATCAATGGTGTTGAACAAGCGCCATTCAATGGTGTGAGTTTCGCACACACGTTGGAAAGTGCAGCGGAGACGAGCAAACACATCACGCAGTACTACGAAATGCTCGGTTCACGCGCGTTGTACCACGATGGCTGGAAAGCAGTGGTCTTTCACCCACCGGGCATGATGAACTACGAAAGCGGCAACGTGAACCCATCATTTGATGATGACATTTGGGAGTTGTACAACATCGCTAACGACTTCTCAGAGTGCAATGACGTTGCTTCACAGTTCCCCGACAAGTTGAAGGAACTGCAGCAGTTGTGGTGGAGCGAAGCTGAAGCGAACCAAGTGCTACCGCTCAATAATCAACCAGCGCGATACGGCGACCGACGCTTCTTGCGCGATCGCTATGTGTACCTTCCTGGCATTTCACCATTGCCAGAATCCACTGCGCCAAACCTGAAGAATCGTTCGTTCCAAATTACTGCGGCGCTCGATGTACCGGTTGACGGCAACTGCGATGGCATATTGGTATGTCACGGTGGCCATGCTGGTGGTTATGCGTTGTATCTCAAAGGTCGACGCTTACACTATGCCTATAACTTCCTTGGGGCTCTCACCACCATCGTTTCAGCAAGCGTTGAGCTTCCTGTAGGTGAAGTTGATGTACGTGCAACGTTTACCGCCACTGGACGCTTCAAAGGCGACATGGAGTTGTGGTACGGCGATGTTCCCGTTGGGCGCCGCGCTATTCCCTTCACCATGCCTGTTACCTACGGCGTTGACCCCTTCACTGTGGGCTACCAACGCATGACACCAATTACGCCAGAACTTCTGGGCAAAGCAGAAATACCCGAAGGCGTGCTTGTGCGCATTGTGATTGATGCCATTGGCCGCGCGTACCGCAACCCTGAGGGCGAAGCACGCGCGGCACTAGCTATGCAATAGTGATTGAGATTCTCTTTGTCGTGGTTTTTGGCTTCTTCACTTTCTTCGTTGCCGGTGGAGTTACCTTCACCGTCAACGAACACTTACCAGCCTTCAGACCTTTCACGACATTTGTTTTCGAAACTGAGCAGATCTTCTTCGATGCCGCGCTCAGCGTGACAACAATTTTTGATTTTGCAACCACAGTGGTACCCAGTGTCTTCAGGGCAGACGTTACAGAAACCGTTTTGCCTTTCTTCACCGACACCACTTTTGGTGCAACTACAACAGGAGTAGTTCCGCCCACTCCTGGAGAGCCTGCACCTGGTGTGGATCCAGTAGCACCTCCGCCCGTTGAAGCTGCCCCACCTGTAGTTGTTGCCTTAAAGGCACCGCCACCTGTTCCCACCGACATCGGCAAGGACGATGCAAACTTCCGCAGTCCGAGTGCACGCACGCTTGCTGCACCCACTTTGTCGCCGGCTGCAGGTGGTAGTTCTACGTCGGCTACTGCACCAGTATCGCGACCCTTTGAGCTCTCATTAATGGAGATTGCTTCAGTGGTATCGAGTGTTACTTGAGCAGTAGGTGTCTTCGCAGTTCCGCCAGCAACTGCGGTTCCTGTTGTTCCCAACTTGGTCAGTGTGGTGGAGATGGCAATCACACTTGAATTTTGTGTGCCTTCCACAATGGTCACTTCGCCCGTTGTTTTATCGGCTTGAACATCAACTGCTGTTGCATTGTTTGCGGGAATAGCTGCTGGTGTTTTTACTGCAATAAACTTGTCACCATCGAGCGATAAAGAAGGACCATCAGATGTAACACCAACAATAATTCCGGTGTCACAGTCGGCCTTCAGGTCTTTATACGTTCCCGTTGTTGTGCTTGTAGCTGCATGAGTACGCGATGACGTGCTGACACCACTGAGCACGTAAATGCCCTTGCCGGCTACAGCAATGAAAGCCTTGTCTGCTACCTGCGTTGCCGAACCCGTTGGGCAATATGCAATTGCATTAATAATGCCTGTATACGTTGACGACTTGCTCGCACCAAATTGACCAGTTGCACCAGTGCTCACACCACTTGCCGCAACTTCTGAACCGTAGTACTTCACACCTGCAATTGTTGCGCCACTTGTGGTGGCATCGGCCGTTAAGCCAACAACACCAAGAGTTCCTGTACCGCTATTGTCTTGGCCTTTGCTGACGGCAACAAGCATTGCGTCAGTGCCTGCAACTCCCGCCATTGCTGTCATTGATACATCGTTGCCTGATTGCCCTGACGAACAGTTCACTCCAGATTCGTAAATGAAGTCTTGCAAACCAAAGCAAGTTGAACCCGTAGGGATAGGGGCCGTGTCGTCGAATGCAAACCTCAATGAAGTATCGGTCTTGCTTTCGCGGGCTGCAGCAGTTGCTGCAAGCTCTTCACCCATTTGGGTTTTCCCAGTTCCTGTTGCGGCACTGAAATTTTTTGTGCGGAAAAATTGCTTGGAGTTCAATGCATACCCGGCTGCAAGCCATTGCTTACCACTCGCACCATTCCACCAATCAACACTGTCACTTCCACCGGCACCAATGGTGCTAAACGAAGCACCGCTATCGGTGGTGAGCAATGTACGACTACCGCCAGTGGCGCTAGTGGAAACCACATAGGTGCTTCCATCGGTCACATTGGGGGAATACACCGTGTCGCGCACTACTGCACCCACCATTCCATTCACGGCAATTCCACCCGTGTCTGCACCTTTACCCGAACCAGCTTGTGCTGTGATGAAATCATTAGCACTGCGTGCACCCGCTTGCCCAAAACTTGGGCGATAAGACGGTGCCGCCATGCTTGCCGACTTTCGGATACCGAACTGACCATCGCCAGATATACCCACCATGTTGTCAGAGAAGTTGAACCCAGCATCAAATGCAAAGCCCGTGTTGTTGTTTGCACCAGCCATTGGCAACACAGCGACTTTGTCGGCAGCTACTGCAGCACCTGATTGGTTGGCGTAGTTCGCAGACGCACCGCTGGTGTTGAATGCAAAGAAGCAACCTCGAATGGTGCCCATTATTTTGAAACTTGACATTGCTCCACTCGATGGCGCCAAGTTTGCGATGGAGCCCACTGGGGTGGTCTCATTTTCGCCACAGTTCGATTGGCCACTTTGACCTATATTGGTCCATGAAGCGGTCCATGGGCTCAATGAATTTTGATCGGAAGTTCCGGCAAGACCTGTACTTGTAAGCAGCGTTGCCCCAGATGTTGCTTTGTAACCAACCTTCAAAGTACCCGTCGTGCTGTTTCCCGTTCCTTCTCGGTCGTACACCACAAATGCAGATACAAAGTCTTGTCCTTGTGTTGACAACATGAGAAGGTCACCTGAGTTTGTTGCTGTTGCACTTAAACCAGTGACTGCACCGGAAGTACCAGTGATACCAGCAACTGTTGTTGCTCCTTGAGCTAAAGCAGCAAGCTTGAGATCTGTCCCGTCGGAAGGCAATGCACCAACAAAAATTTTGTTGCTAGTTGAGACGCCATTTGCGATTGCCCATTTACCGTTGGCGTCCATTCCAGCCGGTGCAGTCCAGTTCGACAATGCAGGCGTATCAACATTCATCACCGCTGCTTGCCATGCCGCTCCATTTTTCGCGAAGAGATACGACGAGGTTCCTGAATGGCCCCACAAGATGGTTCCGTAACCACCCGTTGTTGCAAGTGCTGTCCAAGTGTTTCCGTAGTCTTTGGAGTAATACAAGCCATTTTGTAGTCCGACAGCTACCTCACCCGCATAGCCCGATGTTGTTACTACGTTTGCTTGAGCTTGTGGCAAACCAGTCGTGCTATCGGCAAGAGTAGGAACTGGCGCCCATGTTCCTGCGTAGTCGGTGGTACGCCATACCGACGGGTTGTTGTCGGTAGTCGCATAAAAAACTCCTGTATCACCATCGGCTGCAAAGTTGCGCACTTGTGCGCCGTACGCATTGGCAAATCGCAGACCTGACGTTGTAACTGCCGTGAGCGTGACTGCGGTTGTTTCCGACACTGATGAAACTCCATTGGTGCTATACCCAGGTTTCGACACCACAAGTTTTGTGGCAGTGAGTGCAGTAGACCCTGAATCTAAGTTGGCTACTCCGCTCGCGTTAGTGATTGCAGCATCAATTGCTTCCTTCGTTGTTCCATTAACTAATGCGACAAACGCGCCCGGAACAGTTCCCGATGCATCGGAAACGGTGACGACAACAGCTGCTGCATGCACTTCACCAGGAAGAGCGAAGAGCCCTAAAAGCCCGACTGCTGTTATTGCGCCAAGAGCGGCCTTAATACGATGAGCCAACATGTATTTCCTCCAAGGAATAGCACTGAAAATTCTCACTGAAAGAATTTCAATGAAACGCTACTTCATTATTGAAATGTTCTCAATGATGGACTTCTACCTAACTTAAATAGGGATTTAGTCTCATTTGGGCCTTGCCTTGTAACGGAATTGGAATACACATAGACTTTGAACGGAAATTCAGGCTCAATCAATAAGGAATCTCATGCGTCTACTTCGTCTTTGTACCGTCGCTTCTCTGGTTTTCGGAGCAACTGCTCTCGTCAACCTCAACCCCCTGGCCGTCCAGGCCGACATCTGCACCATTACCGGAACCGCGGGAGACGACATCCTCACGGGAACCGAAGGTGACGACATCATCTGCGGCAAGAGCGGCAACGACACCATCAATGGCCTTGGCGGCAACGACACCATTTATGGAGGGAACGGAAAAGACATCATCGATGGTGGGCTAGGCGACGACATCATCGAAGGCGACAACGACAACGACGAAATCAACGGCAGCGACGGCGCCGACATTATTTATGGTGAGTCAGGAAACGACACCATGACCGGTGGTGGCGGCAACGACACTCTTAATGGCAAGAACGGTAAAGACCTTCTTTATGGCAACGAAGGCAACGACGTTCTTGTTGGTGGCACCAGCAAAGACGTCATTAACGGTGGCGACGGCATTAACCGCTGCACAGTAGAAAAAATTGATGCGGTAGCAAAAGGTACGTGCGATACAAACGGGCCACGCCTCACCAAAATTTCACTCATCACAAAATCGGTTGATACTTCCCAAGGACCAGCAGAAGTAAAGGTGCGATTCAGCATTGTCGACGACCTCTCGGGAATCAAGTTGTCTCTCTTTAGCCTCAAAGGACCAAAAGGAGTGAAGGCACAGATTCTTGGTTGTATTGGTGACGACCCCACCGGCGCAGAAGCAAATGGGCAACTTCATGAGTGGGGCAAGTGTGAAGCGGTAGGTGAAGTAGTGCGCAACCCTATTACTGGGCTTGTAACCCGTGGTGATTTCATTTCCACAATGACCATGCCCATGAGCTCACAAAAAGGTCTGTGGTATCTCGACTCCATCAGCATGTGGGATGGCGCAGGCAATGACGGTCTGATGGGATACAACGAATACACCAAGACCTATACCTACGACTCAAACTCAACACAAACAATTCAAACCAACGTTCGTCTTTTTGGTGTCACACAAAGAGGTGAAGGCGACAGCGAATCACCAAAACTGATTTCACTCAGTACAACCACTCCAGTTGTCGATGTGACGGAAGATTCTTTTGCAGAATTCACCGTGCGCGCAACAGACAATTTCGGTTTGGCAAAAATTGGTGACTACAGCCAGTTTCAAAACTCCATCAGTGTCGAAGGCCCAGGCATTGCTGAAACCACTTCCTGCATCGGCGACAACCAGGGAAGTTTTCTCATTGGCGACAAAGCTCTTGACGCACTTGCAACCTGCAGCAGAGTAAGTGGCACCGCTAAAGATGGCACGTACAAAGTGCGTGTGCCTGTTGCCAAAAACTCACCGCGCGGCACCTACAAAGTGACTGCGGTGTATTTGCGCGACTCGGCAAAGAACCAAACTGAACTCACTTCGTGGACAGACCCCGAACGCAATGACGACAACCCCAAATTGAAGAGTGAATTCATGGCAAGCTTCACGGTGAAGGGTGGCAGTAACGACACTGCAAAGCCTGTTATCGCTGCAGCAGAAGTTCTTACTCCCACCATCTCAACTGCATCGGCAGCGGCAACAGTGCGCGTACGATTCAAAATGAGTGACGCTTCGGGCATTGCATTTCGCAATTCACAATTTGAATTCATTTCACCAGCCAACTCAGGTGCTGGTCAAACGATTACGAATGCAAGTTTGGTGAGTGGATCCGCTCAAGATGGTGTATGGGAAATTTCCTTCAATATGCCACAGTTCTCACCCGTCGGTACATGGAAGCTTTCGCGTATTTATGTGAACGACCGCGTGGGCAATGAACAGCATCTTGACGCCCGCACTATTGGTAACGACATGACTTTTGCTCCGCTTTACGGTGCAACGTTCACCAACTCCTAACGCATCTCATTGCGTGCAACCAGAACATCGGTTGCTTTACATAAGCCCAGCACTGCGGTTCCGGGCGCAAGTGCCAGGGCGTTTGTCGCTTCACGCGTAATCGTTGCTGTCATGATTTGTCCTGGCTCGAGTTCTAACTTCACAGTCGATAGAACTCCGCCATGCTTTACTGACAACACTTTTGCTCGCAGTTGATTTCGTGCACTGAGTTGCAAAGAGTCTTCCTGATCCCCATTGTTTGCGGTATGAGATTCTTCACCAGCTAGCTCGTCAAGAAACCGCGCAACTGCACGCGCTTGTTCTCGTCGCCACATGGCAACTGCATTTCGTGCAGGGTTGGCAAGTAGTTGCGACAGCACATCGCCGAGTGCATCTCTTTGCAGAGCAATAAATTTTGGCTGCTTCATGCCTGCTAGACCGCGAAGATGTAACTTCACTAAAAATTCAGTCCGTAAATCTCGGATGTGCAGTGCTGGGGCATTGAGCCAACTATTTAACACGCGGCCGCCTTCTTCAGTCATCGAAAGTGCAAACTTCAGTTGCTTGCGCACACCGAGCGCATCGGTGCTCTTCACCAAATGTGCAGCTTCAAGCGACTTCAGAGCGCGATAAACTACGGGGTTGGTTTGCGTGAAGATCTCGCCAATGTCGCCATCGGGATGAAACCTCTTTGCGATGTCGTAACCATGAGTTGACCCTTGGCTGATCAGAGCAAGGCACGTTGCCTCAATGAGAGTGATGTGGTTGTTCCGTATGGCTTCCATACCCGTTTATATCACGTTATGAACTATCAGATAGTTACATTTGAACTAATAGCCTGAGAGGGTGATGACCACCCCCCTAGCCCGTCGTCTGTTGTTGATGGGGAGTGTGATCGGACTCTTGAGCACATTGTCGGCTTGTGGTCGTAGTGACACCAAAACGAACATCGACCTCTACGCCGCTGCCTCTTTATCTACCGCAATGACCTCTATGGCAGTGGCCTTTGAAAATGAAGAGCCGAACATTCGTATTGTTTTGAACTTTGCGGGAAGTGCAACACTGGTTGAACAAATCAAACAGGGCGCCCCTGCCGATGTGGTTGTCTTCGCTGACGACAAGCAAATGGTAGATCTCGTCGAGAATGGCAATGTCGCCAAAGACTCAGTAACCACCATCGCCACCAACACGCTCACACTGATTGTTGAAAAAGGAAACCCACTCAACATCACAAGTTTGAGCGACCTTGCTTCACCTCAAATACGCACCGTTCTGTGCGATATCGCACAACCGTGTGGAAAATACTCCGATCACATTCTGCAACGAGCAAATATCGTTGTGGAGCCTCGTAGTAGGGAAACAAGTGTTAGTGGGGTTACCCAGAAAGTTGCTAGCGGCGAAGCAGATGCCGGGATTGTTTATGTGACTGACGCTTTGGCCAATGCATCAAAACTTGATGCCGTATCTATTGACAAAAGCATCAATGTTTCAAACAACTACCCCATCGCTGCCCTCACAGAACTTTCTATAACTGAACAAAAAGCTGCACAGACTTTTATTGATTTTGTGATGGGTGAAGGGCAGAAAATACTTAATGACTATGGGTTTTTAAGCCCATGAAAAATAATCACTCGCCGTTAAGTGCACCCCGTGGCCTCACTGCACTTGCAGCAGCATGTGTTGTTTTCATTTCTCTTCCCTTACTTGCCATTGTTATTCGTGTTCCATGGTCACAGTTTTTCAGCACTATTTTCGAGGCATCGGCTCGCGAAGCTCTGTGGCTTTCACTGCGCACCTCACTCATCACAACAGTGCTCGCAATTGTTACCGGGCTCCCACTGGCATGGATGTTTGCTCACCGCACCTTTCCACTCAAAAACATTTTGCGCACCATCTGTGTATTGCCAATGGTGTTACCACCTGTTGTAGGTGGAGTTGCTCTCATCTATGCATTTGGACGCCGAGGTCTGATTGGTTCCACTCTTGATGATTGGTTCGGCTACCGCATTGCCTTTACGCAAAGCGCAACTGTGTTGGCCCAATTCTTTGTTGCCGCACCATTTTTTATTGTGGTCATGGAGTCGGCTTTTTCTCAGGTTGATGCATCTACTACTTGGGCTGCCCGCACCTTGGGCGCTGGTCCGTGGAGGACCTTGTTGAATGTCAATATTCCTATTTTGTGGCCGTCGTTGATTGCTGGCATTGTGCTCACTTGGGCACGAGCGCTCGGTGAATTTGGAGCAACCATTACCTTTGCCGGAAATAGCCCCGGCTCCACACAAACACTTCCTTTGGCAATTTACAGTTCCCTCGAGAGCGGCAAAGACGCTGCCGTGAGTTTGTCATTTTTGATGATGGCCATTTCTTTCGTTGTGCTTATTTCATTGCGGCATCGTTGGATGACCGCTTTTCAACGAGGTGCTGCGTGACCTTGAACATGCATTGCACGTTTGCTCGCCCGCAGTTCACACTGCATGCCGATATATCTGTTGCTTCACAAGAAGTTCTTGCCATTACCGGATCAAATGGTTCTGGGAAAACAACGGCACTCCTTCTTATTGCGGGTTTGCTCAATGTTTCCTCGGGCAGTATTGAACTTCACGGGCGAATCTGTGATGGCGAGACTTTTGTGCAACCCGAAGATCGTCATGTAGGGATGCTGTTCCAACATGGTGCCCTTTTTCCTCATCTCACCGTCACGCAGAATGTGATTTTTGGTCTGCGTGCTCGTGGCCTGCATAAAGACGAAGCAGTGAACCAAGCGTTGAGCACGATGCAGACACTCGATATCTCATCATTTGCAAACAAGCGCCCTCACGAATTGAGCGGCGGCCAACAACAACGTGTGGCTTTGGCGCGCACATTGGTAACTCAACCTAAAATTTTATTGCTCGACGAGCCAACAACAGCTTTAGATGCTCACGCCCGAGAAGCGACGCTTGAGCTTCTTGCAGAAACATTCACGCAATTCACAGGCCCAGTAGTTTTGGTATCGCACGATTCACGCGATATACAAAAATTGGCCACCACAGAGGCGCGTATTGATGTTCAACACGGCACCCAGGTGGTGGCCAATTTAACGAAGTGATATTTACAAGTGAGTGATGATCATGTCGCAAGACGACACAGAAATTCCTGCGCCTTCTTCAACATCAAGACGCTCAATAACGCCATTGTTGATGATGGCTGCGTAACGCTGCGAACGTGAACCAAGACCAAAACCTGAACCGTCTAATTCAAGACCCATCGCTTTAGTGAAAGCACCGGTTCCGTCGGCGAGCATGGTGATGCCATCGGCACTTTGGCTTTGCTTCCATGCATCCATTACCCAAGGGTCATTCACGCTGATGCATGCAACCGACTCCACGCCTTTTGCTTTGAGTTCATTGAAGCGCTGCACGAAACCAGGAAGGTGCACTTTCGAGCAACCAGGTGTGAATGCACCAGGAACTGCAAAGAGCACTACTTTGCCCTTGCCAAGTGCTTCAAGCGAGCTCACTGGTTGTGGCATGCCATCGGCGCCAAGGAGGTGAATAGTTACATCGGGGATTTTGCTTCCAGCTGAAATTGTCATGGAGATATGGTGCCACGATCTTCCGACCCGCGCCAC
>JAPKZV010000259.1 GCA_026393585.1 Actinomycetota bacterium | reverse complement strand
CAACGTCTTAGAAATAGCAGCCGTCAACGTGGTCTTACCATGGTCAATGTGACCCATCGTTCCAATATTCACGTGAGGCTTATTACGCTCAAACTTTGCCTTAGACATTTCTGATTACTCCGTTTACGTTGTGTGATGTTTTCAAGGATCTGTATTCGTATTACTTATATGTATTGCGACTGATGAATTACTCGCCGCGTACGCGCTTGATGATTTCTTGTGAAATCACTTCAGGCACTTGCTGGTACGAGTGGAATTGCATGGTGTACGTTGCTCGGCCCTGTGTACGAGACCTGAGGTCGGTACTGTATCCGAACATTTCTGAGAGCGGTATCTGGGCACGTACAACCTGCGTGTTACCGCGGGCTTCCATGCCTTCAATACGGCCACGACGGCTGGAAAGGTCTCCCATGACGTCGCCCATGTATTCATCGGGCGTTACTACTTCAACACCCATGATTGGCTCAAGAAGAACAGGCTTTGCCATTTCAGCAGCCTTTTTGAAAGCCATCTGACCAGCAATTTTGAACGCCATTTCGCTGGAGTCAACGTCGTGGTACTGACCATCGACCAAGCTCACCTTGACGTCAACTGTGGGGTAACCGGCAAGGACACCTGCGTCGAGGGCCTGCTGAATACCTTGGTTGGTTGGCTGAATGTATTCGCGAGGAACTTTACCGCCAGTAATTTTGTCGACGAATTCGTAACCGCCACCAGGACCTGAAGGCTCGACAGTGATTTTGACAACTGCGAACTGACCAGAACCACCGGACTGTTTGATGTGGCGGTATTCCACCGACTCGACTTTTTTCGTGATGGTTTCGCGGTAGGCAACTTGTGGTTTACCAACAGTTGCTTCCACATTGAATTCACGCTGCATGCGGTCGACAAGAATTTCAAGGTGCAATTCACCCATTCCTGAAATCACTGTTTGCGCAGTTTCTTCGTCGGTGCGAACACGGAACGTTGGGTCTTCATCGGACAAAGACTTCAAAGCCTTGCCAAGTTTGTCTTGGTCGTCTTTTGTCTTTGGCTCAATGGCCACGTGAATAACAGGCTCAGGGAAAATCATTCGTTCAAGAATGATGGGATCATTGCGATCGCACAATGTGTCGCCAGTTGTGGTTTCTTTGAAACCAAGGCCAGCAACGATGTCGCCAGCCATTGCTACTTCAAGGTCTTCACGCTGGTTTGCGTGCATCAACAAAATACGACCAAGGCGCTCTTTGCGCTCTTTGGTGCTGTTGTACACCTCGTCACCTTTATTGATGGTTCCTGAGTACACGCGGAAGTAGGTGAGCTTGCCGAATGGGTCGGCAACAATTTTGAATGCAAGTGCAGCAAACGGACCATTCTCGTCGGCCTTGCGCACAAGCTGTTCATCGCCCTTAACGTTTTCGCCAGTTGCTGGTGCAATGTCGATGGGGCTTGGCAAGAAGTCGACCACTGCGTCGAGCATCGGCTGAACGCCCTTGTTCTTGAATGCAGAACCGCAAAGAACAGGAACAAAGTCGAACTTGAGTGTTCCGACACGAAGAGTTTCTTTAATTTCAGCCTGTGTCATTTCTTCACCGCTGAGGTACTTCTCCATGAACGCATCGCTGCTTGTTGCGATGGTCTCTAACAACAATTCGCGGTACTCATTTGCCTGGTCAACCATGCCCGCAGGGATATCGGTTTCGTCCCACTTGGCACCGAGTTCTTCGTCGAGCCAAATGAGTGCTTTCATTTTGACAAGGTCGATGAGGCCAATGAATGGTTCATTGCTCTCTGGGCCACCAGCACCAATTGGCAACTGGATGATGGCGGGAACTGCTTGAAGGCGATCTTTCACCATGTCGACAGTGCGATAGAAGTTTGCACCAATGCGGTCCATCTTGTTGATGAAACACATACGAGGAACGTTGTACTTGTTGGCTTGGCGCCACACTGTTTCAGTTTGAGGCTCTACACCAGCAACTGAGTCGAAAACAGTAACGGCACCGTCGAGTACGCGCAGTGAGCGCTCTACTTCAATGGTGAAGTCAACGTGACCAGGTGTGTCGATGATGTTAATGCGGTGGTTGTTCCAGATGCAGGTTGTTGCAGCTGAGGTAATGGTAATTCCACGCTCTTGTTCTTGAGCCATGTGGTCCATGGTTGCTGCACCTTCGTGCACTTCACCGATCTTGTAGCTCTTACCGGTGTAGTACAAAATACGCTCGGTTGTTGTGGTCTTACCGGCGTCGATGTGCGCCATAATTCCAATGTTACGAGTGCGATCGAGAGGGTATTCGCGCTTAGCCATTTTATTTCACTTCCACATGTGGGGGGTTGGTAATTGCTTGCTCGAACTACCAGCGGTAGTGAGCAAACGCCTTGTTTGATTCAGCCATCTTTTGCATGTCGTCACGCTTTTTCACAGAAGCGCCAAGACCGTTTGCGGCATCGAGCAGTTCGTTTGCCAAGCACTCGGCCATTGTTTTTTCACGACGGTTACGTGAGTATTCAACTACCCAGCGAATTGCCAAGGTGCTTGCACGACGTGGGCGCACTTCAACAGGAACCTGATACGTGGCTCCACCAACACGGCGGCTGCGTACCTCGAGTGGTGGCTTCACATTGTCGATTGCGCGCTTCACTGTAGAAAGTGGCTCTGTGCCAGTTTTGACTTCAATGAGTTTCATTGCGTCGTACACGATGTTTTCAGCAATGCTCTTTTTTCCATGAAGCATGATTTTGTTCGTGAGCTGAGTGACAAGCAATGAACGATAAACGGGGTCGGCCGTCATTTCACGGCGGGTTGCGGGACCTTTACGAGGCATGTTTTCTCCAGATACTTTCTTACTTGACGCGCTTCGCGCCGTAACGGCTACGAGACTGTTTACGATTTTTTACGCCGGCTGCGTCGAGCGCGCCGCGAATGACTTTGTAACGAACACCTGGCAAGTCGCGTACACGACCACCACGAACCAAAACAATGGAGTGCTCTTGGAGGTTGTGACCTTCACCAGGAATGTAAGCAGTAATTTCCACACCACTCGTGAGACGCACGCGAGCAACTTTGCGCAATGCCGAGTTTGGCTTTTTAGGTGTGGTAGTAAATACACGAGTACACACACCGCGACGCTGTGGAGACCCCTTCAATGCTGGAGTCTTCGTCTTTGTTGTTTTCACCGTGCGACCCTGACGGATCAACTGCTGAATTGTAGGCACGCCTAAACCTCTTGTCTGTAGAAACTCTTCGCCGAGCGGGAAAACCCCCGCTTTGGGACTCTGTGATGTTATGGGTGCTCTAGCGCCGGCAACAACCCGTTACCTGCGTTAGAGCACTCCAGAACGTGAACTTTTTCTGAACTGTGTTGGGCAATGCCCGACTCAGCCGTTTTCTGCTTCTGGCACATAGGTGCCCTGAATACCAGCAAGGAACGCTGCTGGGTCTTCTTCATCGCTGGAATAGAAGGCCATTGGTTCATAATCGGGGGCTTCGATACCGAAGTTGCGATAGATGTCCATACCGGTACCAGCAGGAATGAGTTTGCCGATAATGATGTTTTCCTTCAAACCAATGAGGTTGTCGCCGCGGCCGTCGATAGCTGCCTCGGTGAGAACACGAGTGGTTTCCTGGAACGATGCAGCCGACAACCATGATTCGGTTGCCAACGAAGCCTTGGTGATACCCATCAACTCTGGGCGACCTTCGGCTGGACGCTTTGACTCTTCCACCATGCGGCGGTTGGTGTCGCGGAATACCTTCGCATCGAGACGTGCTCCTGGCAAGAAGCCAGTGTCACCAGGCTCTTGTACACCAACACGACGTGTCATTTGACGAACAATGAGTTCGATGTGCTTGTCGTGAATAGAAACACCCTGGTCGCGATACACCTTTTGCACTTCTTCTACTAAGTACACCTGTGTTTCACGGGTGCCCTTAATTTCCAAAAGTTCCTTCGGATCAAACGGACCATCGGTAAGTGGTTCTCCAGCTTTCACGTCGCTGCCATCTTTGATGCCTGGCATGACGCGGCTACCGGTGGGCAAGAGCACCAAGTGCTCTTCGCCTTGATCGTCGATGACGTTGACAGGAATACCCTTGCCTTCGTCTTCGCCGATGCGAACAATACCTGTGGCGCCGGCCAAGCGAGCAGAACCACGTGGAGTACGTGCTTCGAAGAGTTCAACAACGCGTGGCAAACCACCAGCGATGTCTTTTCCTGCAACACCACCAGTGTGGAACGTACGCATGGTGAGCTGTGTACCAGGCTCACCAATGGACTGAGCGGCAATAACACCAACTGCTTCACCAAGTTCGATGGTCTTACCTGTCGCAAGTGAAC
The DNA here is from genome assembly GCA_026393585.1 of Actinomycetota bacterium. GTDB lineage: Bacteria > Actinomycetota > Acidimicrobiia > Acidimicrobiales > Ilumatobacteraceae > F1-20-MAGs119. The sequence goes on along the minus strand of JAPKZV010000259.1, from coordinate 2,944 downwards.
GGCCGTAGCACAATGCACACACGCCCATTTCTGCATCGCAAGTAAGTACTGAACGAACACGCAAGCGGCCGATGGAATCGTCGTCGCGCAATTGCTCAACATGAAGGTCGGTCAAAATGGTGTTCTTTGGAATCATAGTTCCGTCACTGAGTGGTACGTCGTTCAATACCGCACGACCAAACAATTTGGTATCGAGGTAAGCACGCATGTTGGCAGTGTCTTTTTGGATGTTCTCTACCCACACACCAAGAGTGGTGCCGCAATCGATTTCACGAATGATGAGCTCTTGCGCAACGTCAACGAGACGACGTGTGAGGTAACCCGAGTCGGCAGTACGCAATGCGGTGTCGACGAGTCCTTTACGTGCACCCGGTGTAGCAATGAAGTACTCGAGAGTTTCTAGACCTTCACGGAAGTTGCTCTTAATTGGACGAGGAATCATGTCACCACGAGGGTTGGCCACGAGACCGCGCATACCTGCAATTTGCTTCATCTGGGTCATGTTTCCGCGAGCACCAGAACCCACCATCATTTCGATGGGGTTAAAGCGTTGTGCTTTGAATTCTTTTTCCATTGCAATTTGCACTGCTGCAGTTGCATCGGTCCAAATGCGCACTTCTTGCTGACGACGTTCGCCGTCGGTGATGATGCCACGACGGAATTGGTTTTCAACTTTGTCGGCTTGCTTTTCGTGATCATCGAGAATGGCGCGCTTGTCTTTTGGAGTCTTCACGTCATCGATTGAGATGGTGAGACCAGACTGCGCGGCATAGCGATAGCACACGTTTTTAATGGCATCGAGAGCCTGTGAAATTGCTGACTTTGGATAGTGATCAGAAAGGGTTTCAACAATGAGACCCATTTCCTTCTTCTTCAAAGTTGACGAGATGTGCCCAAAGCGTTCTGGGTAGTCGGCTGGCAATGCTTCTTCAAACAACAAGCGTCCAGGAGTGATGTCGATGGTACGACGCTCCCCTGTTGACAACGTTTCGCGGAACTTGATCTTGGTGTGCAACATCACTGACTTTTCATCGAGTGCGCGGAATACTTCCCAACGGTTCTGGAACGAACGTCCTTCACCTGGCAAACCTTCAACGAGTTCGGTGAGATAGAAACCACCGATGACCATGTCTTGTGAAGGCGCCACGATGGGACGACCCGATGCTGGTGACAAAATGTTGTTTGCCGACAGCATGAGAACACGAGCTTCTGCTTGTGCTTCTGCAGACAACGGAAGGTGAACAGCCATCTGGTCGCCGTCGAAGTCGGCGTTGAATGCTGTGCACACAAGTGGGTGAATTTGAATTGCTTTACCTTCAACGAGCACAGGCTCAAAGGCCTGAATTCCCAAGCGGTGCAATGTTGGAGCACGGTTCAAAAGAACTGGGTGCTCTTTGATGACGTCTTCAAGGACGTCCCACACTTGTGGGCGACGACGCTCGACCATGCGTTTTGCCGACTTGATATTTTGAGCAAGCTCAAGGTCGACAAGGCGCTTCATCACGAACGGCTTGAAAAGTTCAAGTGCCATGAGTTTTGGAAGACCACACTGGTGCAAACGCAGAGTTGGTCCTACCACGATGACGGACCGACCGGAATAGTCAACACGCTTACCGAGAAGGTTCTGACGGAAACGTCCTTGCTTACCCTTCAACATGTCGGACAACGACTTGAGTGGGCGGTTACCTGGACCAGTTACTGGGCGACCACGACGACCGTTGTCGAACAAAGCGTCAACTGCTTCTTGCAACATGCGCTTTTCGTTGTTCACGATAATTTCTGGAGCACCCAGATCGAGCAAGCGACGCAAGCGGTTGTTGCGGTTGATGACACGACGGTAAAGGTCGTTGAGGTCTGAGGTCGCAAAGCGCCCACCATCGAGCTGCACCATTGGGCGCAGTTCTGGTGGGATGACAGGAACAACATCGAGAATCATTGCCTTCGGGCTGTTCAAACGACGGCCCTGTTCATCACGCTGGTTGAACGAAGCAACGATCTTCAAACGCTTAATTGCTTTTTGACGCCGTTGTGCAGACAATGGCTTTTGGCCATCGGCTGCTTCAATTGCGGTGCGCAATTTTTCTTCTTCTTTATCGAAGTCGAGGCAGTCAATGAGAGCCTTAATGGCATCGGCACCGGTGCCACCTTCGAAGTATTCGGCATAAGGGCCAAATGGATCGCGAAGGTTACGCCACAACATTTCATCTTCAATGATGAGACGTGGGTGCAAACGCTTAAATTCATCCCAAGTACGACGCGAGAGATCGAGGTCGTTTTCAAAGCGATCACGCAAGCTCTGGATTTCTTTGTCGATGAGGCGCTGGCGAATTTTAATGTCGCTCTCTTTTGTGCCTTCTTTTTCCAAAGTCTTCAGTTCTGCTTCAACATCTTTGAACTTGCGTGCAAGAGCAAGTTCCATGTCTTTCTTGATTGCGTCTTGTTCAGCAAGGTATTCCTGCTCCAAGTTGGCAAGGTCGTTATGACGACGATCGACGTCGACCTTGGTAACAAGGCTTGCAGCAAAGTAAATAACCTTTTCCAGTTGCTTTGCCTTCAACTCTTCTTTGGCTTCAATACCGCCGAGAAGATAGGCCAACCAGCTACGCGTTCCGCGGAGGTACCAAATGTGTACAACTGGTGCAGCAAGTTCAATGTGACCCATGCGCTCACGACGTACTTTTGAACGCGTTACTTCAACTCCGCAACGCTCGCAGATAATGCCCTTGAAACGAACACGCTTGTACTTACCGCAGTAGCACTCCCAGTCGCGGGTTGGTCCAAAAATCTTTTCACAGAAAAGACCGTCCTTCTCAGGACGCATGGTGCGGTAGTTGTTGGTCTCGGGCTTTTAGACTTCGCCTTTAGCCCAGAGACGAATTTGATCGGCAGTTGCCTGGCCAATTCGCAGTTGGTCGACCTTATTCTCGGCGAGCATGTCTGTTCC
>JAPKZV010000174.1 GCA_026393585.1 Actinomycetota bacterium | reverse complement strand
GTGATGATTTGCCCACATTGGGGCGGCCAACAAATGCCACGAAACCGCTATGCGTCACACCCACATTGTCCATTGACACTTATTTACCTGCTAACAGTTGAAGAATAGGACCAAAATCAGCGAGCCCTGATTCAAAAACGGTGTAGTGGCTAATTCCTGTTTCAATACGACGTTGAAGTAGTTGTTCAGCACACTGCTCTACTGTTCCTAATACTACGTGCGGTATGGCGAAAACATCTTGCTGATTCTCCAATCCGTATCCGCGCGCCAACTTCTCCACCATTGGCAGTCGATCGTTTGTAATAAACACATTTGTCACATTGGTATGTAACTCAATTTCATTGAATCGACTACCTGCGGCATCACGCACCCATTGCAACTTTTCCGATGTTGCCGCACCAGTTGCATTCGCTGCCGACTCACGCCCCACTTTTCCAGCCGACATGTTGGGCACCAAACTCACAATGTTTGCTACCCGTGCCGCATATGTGAGCACACGTTTTCCACCCCCGCCAATGAGTAGGGGTGGATGTGGTTGCTGCACTGGCAATGGATCATTAGCTAGGGAATTGAGTTGGTAATGCTTCCCCACAAATGAAGCCACAGGCTGAGTCCAGCATGCTCGCAATACCTCTACTGCTTCCATCAGTTTGTCGATGCGCTCTCCTGCAGATGGGAACGCCTGACCCAAAGGCTCATGGTCGGCAGGTAGCCAACCAGCACCAATACCTACCTCTAGTCGCCCATCTGAGATGAGATCAACAGTCGCGAGATCTTTTGCCAACAACGCAGGGTGAGTACTCTCATTGTCTAATACAAGTGAACCAAGTCGGAGTCGTGATGAGATTTCGGCGGCACTTGCAAGAGCTGCAATGGGTCCAAAACCCTTAGTACCCCGGTGCTGCGGAACATGCAGAACATCGAAGCCCATGTCGTCTATTTGTCGCACTAATGAACGCCAAGCCTGAGCGCTTGATGCCCCACTTGACATCACACTGAAACGAAAGGGACGCGGGGCAGATGACAGCGGTGCAGTACTCACAACTGACAGACTAAAGCCATGACATCCCCAGACCCTCGTCAATGGTTCGACCGCATGCACCCCCAAACATTGCAAATTGCCACTTGGCTTTTGTACCTCAATGGCTTTTTCGACGTCATTGCCATTCTCGACACCACGGGCTATCTCGGGTACTTGCGTGTCCGATACGGCTTTGGCATTTTGCTGGGTGTCGCCCTTGTGGCCGCATCTGCCGGCGGAGGCTGGCTCATGGCAAACGGCCGTAAAATGGGTTATTACCTTGCAATTGCTGCCGCATTTGGACCATTCATCTTGCGTTATTTCGCCTTTCACGATGCGCCAGTTTCCTTCTACGACAAACTCACCGGAGGAAATTCACTCAGCACAATATTTGAAGTGGCGCTCATTGCTCTACTGCTCCACCCTCAGAGCAGGAACCACCAAAAGATTTGGTTCCGTTAGTCATATTTTCAGTTCTTTAGGTCTTTACCAGGCGTGACAGAATGTCCAAATGACATCGCAGCAACCAAAGATCATCTCCGGAATTGACGGCTTGAAGGCTGAAGTAGGCAACCACCTTGGCTACAGCAGTTACCTCACCATTTCCCAGGAACGCGTCAACCAATTCGCCGAGGCAACAGGCGACTTCCAGTGGATCCACGTTGATGTAGAGCGTGCAAAGACCGGCCCATTTGGTGGCCCCATTGCCCACGGATACCTCACGTTGTCACTTGGGCCAGTTTTCTTGCCAGAGATCTTTGCGGTCAGTGGTATTTCCATGGGCGTGAACTACGGCGCAAACAAAGTTCGTTTCATGTCTCCTGTACCAGTGGGTGCCCAACTTCGTGCCGGAGCAAAACTCATGAATGTTGACGAGATCGCTGGTGGCGCACAAGTCACTCTCGAGATTGTTTTCGAATGTGAAGGCGCCGCAAAACCTTCTTGCGTAGCTGAAGTTATTTTGCGTTACTACGTGTAACGAACTCAGGCATCACTTCTGTAGCGAGACGTTCCATCGACTCGGTGTCGGGGTAATCTGCGCACCATGGAATGAAGCCGGTGCAGCCCAGGTCGACGTATGTTTTGATTTTTTCAGCTACTTGCTCGGGCGTACCTACCAAGTTGCCTTCGCGCCACGACTCAACTGGCTCGCCCCATAAACCTCCAGTGGTACGTTCAGCAAGCTCTTTTTCTGTTGAACGGATGAACACTTCCGGCGACCATGTTTTACGTATGGTTTCTTCGTCACGACCAACTGCTGCGCAGTGCTCTTTCAAAATGCTCCGCTTGCGCTGCCACTCGGCGGGGCTACCACCAAAGTTGGAACAATCGGCGTGTTCCGCAACCACACGCAATGTGAGCTGTTCTCCACCTCCGCCGATCCAGATTGGTGGGTGTGGCGACTGCAAAGGCTTAGGGTCACAATTTGCACGAACAAGCTTGTAATAGTTGCCGTCATATGTAGTTTCCGTTTGGGTCCACATTGACTTCACAATTTCAACGCTTTCTTTGAGCATTCCGATGCGGTCTTTTGGCTTAGGAAACGAATACCCATAACCACGGAACTCATTTTCATACCAGCCCGCACCGATTCCCCACTCCAAACGACCGCCAGAAATGACGTCGATTGTGGAGGTGATTTTCGCCAACAAACCGGGTTCGCGATAACCGTTGCAGCCCACCATTTGTCCTAGTCGAATACGCGATGTGCGCTGTGAAATAGCAGCCATGGTGGTCCAGCACTCAAAGACCGCTTCATGCGCGGGGCGAGGCACATTGTGGAAATGGTCATACACCCAAATGGAGTGATAACCGAGCTCCTCTGCCCGTAATGCAATATCGACCGAGGTTTGCCATTTCGCTTCGGCACCTTCTATTGACGACAACTCCATCTTCCAGCCCTGCGGCATGAAGACTCCAAAAATGACATCGTTGCTGTACATAGGTTCCTAGCGTTTATAGACACGTCACTTTAGAGCGGAAGATCTCCGGTTGCCTTAGTGGTGCTTCCAAAATCTTTGTAAGCAGCAATGGTGCGTTGAGCAATACGCATCTGATGAATTTCATCGGCGCCATCGGCGAACCGGCTCCAACGAGCTTGGGTCAACATATTGGCGAGAGGCGTGTCGGTGCTGTAACCCAGTGCTCCATGCACCTGAATAGCACGATCGGTGATTTTCCAGAGGCTATTTGCTACGAAATGCTTTGCCATAGAGACCTCTGAGATGAAGTCGAGCTTGTTCTCCAACTTGTAAGCCGCATGCAGAACCATCAACTTGCTCTGGTAGAGCTCCATTGCCGAGTCGGCGATCATCCATTGAATGCCTTGCTTTTCTGCCAACAAAGAGCCATGCGAGAAGCGCTCGAGTGACCGTTTCACCATCATGTCGAGGGCGATTTCTGCCTGACCAATCCAACGCATGCAGTGTGCAAGACGAGCAGGCCCCAAACGGTACTGACCAAGTAGGTGCCCTTGACCACGTCCACCGAGCATGTTCTCTGCAGGAACACGTAGGTCTTCAATCATAATTTCGCAGTGGTTATGGCCGCCCGACATGGTGTGAATATCGCGCACAATTCTGAAGGCTGGGTTCGGCAAATCAACAATGAAACAAGAGTTTGCTGCTTGAGGAAGATCAGGGTCTTCCTCGGTACGGGCAATGAGCAACGCAAACTTTGCACCACGTGCTCCAGAAATAAACCACTTGTGACCATTGATGACCCATTCGTCGCCATCACGGTAGGCAAAAGTTTTGATGAGTGTAGGGTCGCTTCCTGCAACCTCTGGTTCGGTCATAGCAAAACACGAACGTGTTGTACCTTCACACAGCGGACGAAGATACTTTTCCTTTTGCTCTGGAGTACCCCAGTGCAACAGCGTGTGTTGATTTCCTTCGTCTGGAGCTTGAGCATTCAATACGAATGGCCCGATACTGACTTTTGCTGCTTCCGCAGACACTGCTGCCATGGCTGTAGACCCAAGACCCATGCCGCCCCACTCTGCTGGCATATGGGGAAGCCAAAGATGCTCTTCGTCGCGCGCCTGCTTGCGCAAACCAACAATCGTTTTCACCACAGCACTACGGTCGCTCTGATCGGTTGCGTCCCATGCGGGTCGCACAACCGTGTCCATGAAATTGCGAACTTTCAGGCGAATCTCTTCTACCTCAGCCGGAAACGAAAAATCAATCATCTCTTGAACCCCATAAATCTTTAAATCCCCACGTGATATGTCATCTTGTCACTTCGCAGAACCGTGCAACAACTTAGAAACCGTCGTAGTGTTGAGTTGTGGTATTTAGGCGCAATAAAGCACACGAAACACTTCCTGAAGGCGATGCAAAGCAACAAGCCGTACGAGAAATGTTCGATACCATTGCGTCTCGATACGACTTAGTCAACAGGGTCATGACCTTTCGCCTCGATACTAAATGGCGCAAAATTGCAATTGAGTCGCTTCAACTCTCTGCCCCTTCGCGTGTTCTCGACCTTGCAAGTGGCACTGGCGATCTTTGCCTGGCCATTCAAAAGCGGGGCCACACTGCCATTTCAGTCGACTTGTCATACGGCATGCTTTCTTTCGATCGTTCCGGCGCTCCTCGGGCGCAGGCCGACATTTTGCGCTTGCCATTTCCCGAGTCGTCGGTAGATGCGGTCATTTGCGGGTTTGCACTGCGAAACCTTGTCGACCTATCAACGTTCTTTGTTGAAATAGCCCGAGTTCTCAAGCCAGGTGGACGCGTTGTTCTGCTCGACGTTGGAATTCCTCACAACCCCATCATCCGCTTCGGAAACAACATCTATTTCGGAAAAATTGTTCCAAAGATAGGAGCTCTTCTCTCCGACAAAGATGCATACCGCTACCTTCCACGCAGCGTGGCATATTTACCACCGCGAGCCGAACTCACCGCAATGCTTCGCGCGGCGGGATTCAGCGATGCCGAGCACCGTCAACTCAGCGGAGGGTTAACGCAGCTGCTCTCTGGCACGCGAAATCACCAATGAGCAAAATCATTGCTACTTCTGTGGCAGTAGAAGACCTACCGCCTCTTCACGACATTGCGGGTGCAGATGGAATGCTATTTGTTCACGGCAATGTGGGCATTGCAACGAAGGGATCCCTAGCACGCGTAGAGCCTTCCAAAGTACATGCGTTGCTGAGCAGTATTGAATGTCGCTATACCG
>JAPKZV010000229.1 GCA_026393585.1 Actinomycetota bacterium | reverse complement strand
ATGCGCTGGCGCGCCTCGACCAATTAGGCCTAGTGCCCAACGTGGCAAAGGTAAATGACGAAGCTGTTGCGGCCGGAACTGTGATGTCGTGGGCAGTTGCCGAGCAACCCACCGCCAAAGCTGGCGACCAAGTAGTAAAAGGCACAACCATCACACTCAACGTGTCTGATGGTCCCGCACCACGCGTGGTACCAACACTCGTAGGGCTCACCACTGCTGAAGCAGAAGCAAAAATTACTGAACTCGGTTTGGTGTTCGCCGTTGTTGAAGAAGATTTCAACAAAGACGTAGGCGTTGGCTTGGTAGGCGGGCAGTTACCAGCAGCAGGCGAAAGCTTGCCACGTGGTGGCAGCGTCAGTTACTGGGTATCGAAAGGCCCACGCATGGTTGCCATGCCGGTCATCATTGGTCAGTACAAAGCCGCCATTGCAAAACTTCTCTCTGATGCGGGCTTTGTTTACGGAACAGAGTCGGGCAAGCCAGAACGAAAATTGAAGAGCGCAACTATTGCAGGCGAGCCAGTAGGTAACGGAAAAGAAGTTCCTGAAGGCTCCACTGTTGATCTCACTTACTACGGCTGATTGTAAATGGATCGTGACTCGACACTCGTCGAATCTGCTGGAGTAGATGAAGTTTCTGTTGTTCCGTGGCCACTGCTGCGCGGAAAAAAAGTTGTTAAGAAAGCTGCGCGACGCATTGGGCTGAATCGTGCATGGGCAACGCTCATTGTTTTGCTCGCTGGGCTTTTCACCGTCAGTTTCACTATCACGGTGTTGGTGGTGTCGTTAGAAACCATTGCAACCGATCTCAAAACAACAACAAGCACCATCAACTGGGCACTCACTGGGCCCATGTTGGCGTTCGGTGTGGTGGGCCCGGCATTTGGTAAAGCCGGCGACCTCTGGGGTCACAAGCGCGTATTTGTATTGGGGCTGTTGTTCGCGGGCATCTTTGCCGCACTCACGGCCGTTGCATGGAACGCAACAAGCATGATTGCCTTTCGCACGTTGTCGGCTACTGCGGGTTCAGCAACTAGCCCAAGTGCGCTGTCTTATGTGAATCGGCTCTTTCATCCTGAAGAACGTGTACGACCCCTGGGCTTTTGGAGTTTTACAACAGCAGGCGCGCCCGTTCTTGGTGTAGTGATTGGTGCACCCATTGTTGCTGCAGTGGGGTGGCGCATCATTTTTATTGTGCAAGCACCACTCTGCCTGCTCGGTGTGCTCATTGCTTGGCGTTTGTTGCCAGAAACCGAACGCATCAAAAATGTGAAGTTCGATATTGCGGGGTCGGTCGCACTCGGCATTGGTACCACGTCGTTATTACTCTCCATCAACCGCGGCCATTCATGGGGGTGGACCAGTGCACCCGTGCTTGCACTCATGTTCACCGGTGTGCTTGTGCTCATGTTGTTTGTGCGCATTGAACGCCGTGCCGAAGCACCGCTATTGCCATTGAAATGGCTGCGCACGCGCAACGTGGTGTTTCCTATTTCCAGCCAAGCGCTCACGAACTATGCCTACATGGGCGGTTTCTTTGTGATGCCGCAACTCATGGACAAAGGTCTTGGTTATTCCACCTCGCACATTGGGTGGTTGGTCATTGCTCGGCCTCTGGTGTTTACCATCGTGGCGCCATCGGCGAGTTTTCTCACGGTGCGCATTGGCGAGCGGCGCAGCGGAATGATTGGCGCGTTCGGCGTGTTGTGTTCCATGTTGCTCCTCAGCACGGTGGGCATGGGCACATCTGACTGGATCATTGCAGCAGGGCTTGGTTTGTCGGGTGCTGGCTTGGGTCTTGCATCACCAGCATTAACGTCGCTCGTTACTTCGGCGGTGAATGAAGGCGACGTGGGCGTTGCGGGTGCAATGCAGCAACTCATGACCCAACTTGGTGCAGTCATTGGAACCACAGTGATGATCACCATTCACGAAACAACAATGGGCAGTGGAGTGATTCAGAGCTACGGTTTCGCACTCTTGTCGGGTGCATTTGTGGCAGGCCTCGGCATTATTGCCGCAGGAGCCTCGCGATCTCTTAAGCGGTAATTGCTTTAATCTCTGCGGCAATTGCCAAAGCAATGGTTGCAGCATCACCGGTTTGTGGAATTGCTGTTTGCATTCCCATTACCTTCATCATGTCGCCATCAATTTTAATTTTGCCCGACATAAAGGCTTGCATCACTGCAGATGGGTCTTGGTCGACAAACAACTTGCTCGCTGTTTCGTAGTCGGTGGTGACCGTTGCTTCCGGGTCGGTGAGTTCACCAAGTTCTAATGCCATGTCGCCCGAGGAGGTATCGATGAAACCCTTCACGGTGGTTTCATCAAAGGGTGCGTGAGTGATGACCATGTTGATTTTCACCACAACGGTGATGGGCGGTGTTTGAGCTTTGTACTTGTCGCGAATGTCGCGAGCAGCAGCAACCCACTCGGTGGAAAGAAATTGGTACGTCACGGGGTTCACAATAGTGGGGTACCCGAGAGGCCTGCCTCAGCGAGGTGCGAAATAAGTGCTTTCCCGTCAACAGTTTCTAATGGTGTGGTGATATCGCTTTCCCAATATCGCGACGAAGAACCAATATCGGAAGCCAATGTTGCGCCCTGGTGCATGGCAAGGCGCACATTTGCCCAGCGTGCAACACCAGTGTCGAACATGCCGCCCACCCATGCATCAATGCCGTGTTCGTGGCATTCATTCAACAACCGCACACATGCGGTGCAGTGCGGCGACATGTGCAATGTCGTCGGCACCATATGAACCATTGGCATCGGCCACCAGCATCACATGGTCGGGAAGCGCACTGCGCACAGCACGAATGGGTTCCAGGTCGTAGTTCGGGGCAATTTTCATTTTGATGCGGCCATAACCTTCGCGCACCGCAACAGCAGCACTGAGTGTGAGCTCATCGAGTGAGCCTGTATTGCCGAGCGTGGCACCTGCAAGTGCATCGCCTGTTGCGCGCGTGGTGAAGCATTGCGTGAAGTCAATATTGTCGGCACGCAATTGCGCATCGAGCAGCGCCATCTCGAGTGCGGCAACAGCCATGGGGAAGCGCACTAAGGCATCGGGGTGGTGTTCGCCAATGAGGGCTCGCAGGTCGAGCGCGCTGAGTGGAATTTCACGCGTGGTGAATTGTGAATGCAAGAGCGGAAAGAAAACATCGGTGAGGGCCTCATAGGCCACGTCAGCCGACTCGCCCGAATACGCAGGGTTGTCGGGGGCGCCACATTCGCCCCAGCCCTCGTTCAACTCCACCAGCACTACATTGCGCTCGGCATGGAGCCCATGAGCAGCCTGAACCGGTGAGGTGAGGCGTAGCGACACGCGGTGCAGGCGCAGCGAGGTAGGCACAACGGGCGCGAGTCGCGAGAAATCCACGGCTTTACCCTAAGGGGTGGCGTATGTCATTGCCGAAATTCTTTACTTTCCATAAAGGGTTTTCCTCGCAGGCCCCAGACAGGGCAGACTGTTAGCCCTATGGCACGCATCCTCGTTACTGAAGAAATCGCCGACGGGGGCCTTGAGCGCCTTCGCCAGGCCGGGCACACCGTCGATATTCAACTCGACCTCAGTCACGAGCAGCTCCTCTCGGCAGTGAAGGGCGCACACGCTCTCATCATCCGTTCGGCAACCGATGTGAACGCCGAAGTTCTTGAAGCCGGCACCGACCTCATTGTTGTGGGTCGCGCAGGTGTTGGCCTCGACAATGTCGATGTTGACACTGCAACACGTCGCGGTGTGATGGTGTGCAACGCACCCGAGTCGAACATTGTTTCCGCTGCAGAACAAACCATGGCACTGTTGTTGGCAGTTGCACGCAACGTTCCTCAAGCACACGCTGCATTGGTGCAGGGTCGCTGGGAGCGCAGCAAGTGGGAAGGTGTTGAACTTCTCGACAAAACTCTCGGCATTGTTGGCCTTGGCCGCATTGGCAAGTTGGTAGCAACTCGTGCTGCAGCATTCGGCATGCGCATTGTTGCATTCGACCCCTACATCTCAGCCGAGCGTGCTCGTCAATTGAATATTGAAATTATGCCGCTCGACCAACTTGTTGCCGAGTCCGACTTCCTCACCGTGCACTTGCCTAAGAACAAAGAAACCATTGGCATCATTGGTCGCGAGATGTTCTTAAAGGCAAAGCCAGAACTGCGCGTTATTAACGTGGCCCGCGGCGGCATTATTGATGAAGAAGCACTTGCCGAAGCAGTAAAAGAAGGCCTCATTGCCGGTGCAGCGCTCGACGTATTCACCAAAGAGCCAATGACCGAATCGCCATTGTTCTCTATTCCGCAAATTGTGGTGAACCCGCACCTTGGTGCCAGCACGCGTGAAGCACAAGACAAAGCAGGCGACGTTATTGCCGACATGGTGCAGCTCGCACTTGCTGGCGACTTCGTGCCTTTCGCTGTCAACATCGATGCAAGTGATGCAAATGAAACACTGAGGCCGTTCTTGCCACTCGCCGAGCGCTTGGGTCAACTCTTTGCTTCACTCGTGGGTAAAACACCAACCAGCCTTGAAATTTCTGCCACCGGCGACATTGGTGGTTACGACACCCGCATTCTTACGCTCAGCGCGTTGAAGGGTTTCTTCGCCTACATCACTGGTGAGCAAGTCACTTACGTGAATGCTCCACAGCTCGCTAAAGACGCTGGTTGTGAAGTGCGCGAAAACAATTCACCTATTTCCACCAATGCCGACTACGTCAACTTGGTCACTTTGAAGTGCGATGGCCACAACATCGCAGCAACTCTGGTGGGCCCACGCCGCGAAGCTCGCTTGGTGCTGGTCGACGACCACATCACCGACGTGCCACCAGCAAATAACATGCTCGTGGTGCGCAATGACGACCGCCCAGGTGTCATTGGTGTTGTAGGAACCCTGCTCGGTAACGCCACGGTTAACATCGCCGACATGGACGTGGGCAAGGCCCTCAAAGCCGGCACCGCCGTGATGGTCATTGTGCCCACAGCAACGGTTGCACCCGAGGTCATTACTGCATTGCGTGCCGCCCCCGGCATCCTCGACGTCGCCGTCCTCACCGCCTCGTAGTTAAGTGTTCTCGGCGCCGTATGTATCGTTTTTTGCAACATTTCGCGCCGAGAAATCAGCCTCTCGTCGGTGGTAGTTAAGATAACGCTGTGATGAGGTGCACTACGCTCACGCTGTGCTTGTAGATGACGCCACATACCTCAATGGAAAACGAGTAGATGCCGCTAGTGCTTCACACGACGGCGCCTTCCAATGGGTAGGTCTGCTCGGCTCCAGCATGACCGAATTGCAGCGATACCAAAAGCGGTTTGGTTTCAACGATCTTGCAGTTGAAGATGCACTGTCGGGCAAACAACGCCCAAAGCTCGATGTCTATGAAAACCAAGTGCTCATTGTTCTGAAAACGGTGTCATACGACGAAAAGTCTCAGCACATCTCTGTTGGCGACCTCACCTTGTTTGTCGGCCCCGACTTTCTTCTCACTGTGCGACACGGCGATGCTTTGCCGTTACGTTCGGTGCGTGCCGACCTTGAACTGCACCCTGAAAAATTGGAGGGTGGCCCAACTGCAGTGGTGCATGAAATTATTGACCGCTTGGTTGACCAGTACGTAGATGTTGCTGCGAAATTGGCAGAAGACGTTGAAAAAATCGAAGACGATGTATTCGATGACGAAACTCCTGCGCCTGCATCACGTATGTACTTTGTGAAGCGCGAACTCATTGAGTTCAGCCGCGCCATTTTGCCGCTTGTAGAGCCGATCAATCAATTAACCAAAGGCGCCGTTCCTCATATTGATGCATCATCGGCACCATTGTTCTCCGACGTGCGCGACCACTTGTTGAAAGTGATTGATGAAGCTCAGGCTCTCAATGAAATTATGGAAGCGGCATTACACGCCAACCTCGCACTCATTCAGGTGAAGCAAAACGAAGACATGCGCAAAATTTCTGCATATGTAGGCATCGGCGCTGTGCCAACAATGGTTGCCGGCATTTACGGAATGAACTTCAAGCACCTACCCGAACTTGAATGGCGGTATGGCTATTTCATCGTGATGGGCGCTCTGGCAGTGGTGAGCTTCGGCTTATTCCGCGTTTTCCGCCGCAACAAGTGGCTGTAACGCCTTAGCCAAGAGTGGTGGCAGCAACGCGCGCTGCTGCTTCAGCAAAATCGTCACCCGACGACGCATACAAAATGGCGCGCGACGAGTTGATGATGAGCCCGTAACCATTTGCGGCACGACCCACGCGCATCACGGTTGCCGCATCGCCACCCTGAGCGCCAACACCAGGCACCAGCAACGGCATGTTGCCTACAAGTGAACGTACCTTTGCCAATTCTTCGGGGTAGGTAGCGCCCACAACAAGGCCAACTTCGCCAAGTTGCGCCCACTCGCTTGCAGCGCGGCGTGCAACATGCTCGTACAACGGCGCACCATCAATGAGTTGTGTTTGAAAAGTTCCACTGCCTGCATTCGACGTGCGGCACAACACAATGACCCCGCGGCCCGAGTGCGCAAAAAATGGCTCAAGAGAGTCGGTACCTAAATATGGGTTCACCGTTACCGCATGTGCGTTGTAACGCTCAAAGGCCTCACGTGCATACAACTTTGCGGTGTCGCCAATATCGCCACGCTTGGCATCCAAGATGATGGGAATGGTGGGGTGGGCGTTTCGAATGTGTTCACACACGCGTTCGAGTTGCGCTTCAGCGCCCTCAGCAGCGAAGTAGGCAATTTGTGGTTTGAACGCACAGGCATATTGCGCTGTGGCATCGACTATTGCAATACAAAACTCGGCAAGCGCATTGGGCTTACCTGCAAACTGCGTTGGCAAGCGCGACACATCGGGGTCGAGCCCCACGCACAGCATGGAGCCACTGTGCTCCCAGCGCTCTTGTAGTGAAGAGAGGAAGGTCACTCTTCGATGGTGATGGCAGCGGTAGGGCAGAGTTCGGCGGCTTCTTGAGCACGTGCCAAAACATCGCCTTCTGGATTTTCTACCAAGATGTAGAGGTAACCATCTTTACGAATTTCAAAAACGTCTGGTGCAACTTGTGTGCAGGCACCGGTTGATGCACATACATCGAAATCAACAACAACTTTCATCACACTCTCCTTGTTCGAACTTCTTTTACAGTACCCGACGGCCTAGCGCCACACAGCGTCTTACGCCTGCTGACGCTCGGCTGCGGCAAGAACTGCCCGCAATGAAGCGGTGATGATGTTGGGGTCGCTACCCACACCCCAGCGCACTTCGCCAGCTGAGGTGGTGCTCTCCACATAGGCCACAGCCGTAGCGTCGGCACCCGAGCCCATGGCGTGTTCGGCATAGTCAAGTACGTCGATATCGATGTTCAACCCACTGCGCAGACCGTTCACAAATGCGTCAATTGGCCCGTTGCCCGAACCCTGAATGGTTTTACGCTCACCAGCAATTTCCAGTTGTGCAGTAATAGTGGTGGTGCCACTTGCCGAGTCGCTCTTCAGTTCATGACTATCGAGACGCATGGAGGGAGCCTCTGGCAAGTACTCGCTTTGGAATGCTTCCCACATGATGGTGGGTGAAATTTCCGTGCCCGAGTCTTCAGTGATGTGCTGAATGTTTTTCGAGAACTCAATTTGCAAACGACGTGGCAACTCAAAGCCATGCTCGGCTTTCATGATGTACGCAACGCCACCCTTACCCGACTGGCTGTTTACACGAATAACGGCTTCGTATGAACGACCCACATGCTTCGGGTCGATAGGCAAGTACGGAACGCCCCACTCGGGGTAGTTCGCTGGCAATGCTTCCAAACCCTTTTTAATGGCGTCTTGATGACTGCCAGAAAATGCGGTGTACACCAAGTCGCCCACGTATGGGTGGCGAGGGTGCACAGGCAAGCGGTTGCAATATTCAGCGGTACGGCGCAGCGCATCGATATCGGTGATGTCGAGTTCAGGGTCAACACCATTCATGAACAAGTTCATTGCCAAGTTCACAATGTCGACATTGCCGGTGCGCTCACCGTTGCCGAACAAAGTTCCTTCAACACGGTCGGCACCAGCCATCACGCCGAATTCGGCAGCGGCAACGGCACAACCACGGTCGTTGTGTGGGTGCAGCGACAACACAATGCTGGAACGATCTTTAATAGTGCGGCCAAACCACTCAATCACGTCGCCATATACGTTGGGTGAGTAGCACTCAACGGTTGCGGGCAAGTTCAAAATGAGCGGGTTCGCAGGCGTCGGCGCAATAACGTCCATCACTGCTTCGCAAATTTCAATAGCAAAGTCGGGCTCGGTGAGCGTGAAGCTTTCGGGCGAATACTCGTAGCGCACATTCGTGCCCGCAAGCTTTGGCTCCAACTGCTTGCACAGTTTTGCTGCATTCACCGCAATGTCGACAATGCCTTCTTTTTCCAAACCGAACACCACTTTGCGCTGCAGTGGGTTGGTGGAGTTGTAAAAGTGCACAATGGCATTTTTCGCTCCAGCTAAACATTCATACGTGCGCTCAATGAGTTCGGCGCGGCTCTGTACCAACACCTGAATGGTCACGTCGTCGGGAATGAGATCTTCCTCAATCAAAATACGCACGAAGTCGAAGTCGGGTTGGCTCGCTGAAGGAAAGCCCACTTCAATTTCCTTGAACCCCATATTGACCAACGCAATGAACATCCGCTTCTTGCGCTCGGGGTCCATGGGGTCAATGAGCGCCTGGTTGCCATCGCGCAGGTCGACTGAACACCACAACGGCGCTTTGGCAATGGTGGCGTTGGGCCACGTGCGATCGGTAAGCACCACGGGCACGAAAGGCTTGTAGCGATCGAAGGCCATTTTTTTCGGAGTCACATTTTGTGGAGGCATTGCGGTTCTTTCTGAAACGGGTGAAACGGATTCGGGTGATTCGGGCGGAGAAACAAAAAATCCCCCTGACCTTGCGGGCAGGAGGATCGGCAACAGCTATATGCGGCTGTGGCCGTTACGTAAGTAGGAGGATCAAAGTGGTATTCACTTCGGTCAGGCTACCGCAATTTCGTTAAACAAGGAAGTTGCAAAACTGCCATGGGTCGCTGTGGTCAAGGCGGGCGCCTTCGTCACTGAACCCAGGAAACACAGGCACGCGGGTGCTCAGTGGGTCCCAGTCAATGGGCCCCGAAAACATCGTGCCCAAGTACGGGCGAGCCGTTGCCAGCAAGGTTTCCCATGGCAGGTCGTCGGGCACGCACACCCCACGCTCGGGCTCATCGAACATCCACACAATGGCCGACATCACGCTCGAGGCCACTTGCAACGTGGTGGCGCTTTGCCCGGGCAATATGGCCCGCGCTTCGTCGATGCTGAGTTGCGAACCTGTCCACCAGCTCTTGTAGTCGTGGCCCATGAGCAACACGCCCAGCTCGTCGCGACCCGAATGAATTTCGTTATTCATAATGCGCTGCTTGGGTTGCATCTCCCAGTTGTGCCAACGCAACTCGTGCACGCTCGCAATGGCCGCATCGGTAGGGCAGTACGCATAGTGAACAGTGGGGCGGTAAACGGCATTGCCACTCTCGTCATAAACACTGAGGTGCTCACACATGGTGTACGCCTCGCCATGGCGAATCACCATGCCGTGAATTTCACCTGAAGGAACAGTGGAACGCACCCACGTTTCCATTCCGGGTTGTGCAATACAAATTTGATTACGTGGGCCATTTTTCGTGTGCGCGAATCCGTTCTTCGGAAGCGTGCGCTCGTGTGTGCCCCAACCCAACTCTGCTGGCGCAATACCTTCTTCGTAAAAACCTTCTACCGACCACGTGTTCACAAATTCATTCGGCTCTTTTGGCTGCGTACTAATTTGCGTATCGCGTTCTGAAATGTGAATCACTTTCGTGCCCGTCAGCATCGCCAACATATTGAACTTGTCATTCGCCAGCGCATCTTCCAAGCCAGCCTTGCGATCGCCCGCAATACCATCGCTCAAAATCTTCATCGACAACTCGCGCAATGCCAGCTTCACAAAATGGCTCACCATTCCTGGGTTTGCACCGTGTTCCAGCACGGCAGTGGGGCCGCTATTGCCGCCCCATTCACCAATCATGCGAGCAAGTTCTTGGTGACGCACATACAACGTGCGGTCGAGTGGGTGAGTAGAGGCCATATCTTCATATGGGTTCCACACTTCAACCGATGTATTCAAGTAACGAACGTTGTTGTTGTGGCACCACGTGAGAATGGTGGGCGCATCAATATTCCATGCGAGGTCGATGAGCATGTCGCCCGAACCAACATGAGCAGCAAGTACATCGCTCAAGTTCTCTGGCGTGATTTTGATTTCTTTGTAAGTAACGCCTGCTTGCAACTCATTGGCAATGCGGTGACGGTTATCGACAAAGTCGAGAATGGTGATACTGCTTGCAGGCACTTTCACATCGCGCAACAGCAATGGCAAAACGGCCTGTGTGACAGAACCACAGCCAAGAAACAGAATTCGAGATGGTCGGCTCATACGGAAGCCTCCTTTGGTGGAGAGGGTTGACGTGGAGCTCTCTCTGTCTTTGCACTTG
Organism: Actinomycetota bacterium; assembly: GCA_026393585.1. Lineage (GTDB taxonomy): Bacteria > Actinomycetota > Acidimicrobiia > Acidimicrobiales > Ilumatobacteraceae > F1-20-MAGs119. Next base: position 667 of record JAPKZV010000229.1, on the reverse strand, counting down.
GGCGGTGCAGATCAAGCGCCGTAAAGGTAACGACTCAAAACACCATCGCGACAAATTGCACCAAAATTTCACTTTTGTCACAGCAGAACTGAGCAATTGAAGCCCTTTTACTGCATGCGACAAGTACCCTGAAGAAACATGTCTACACCAGTTTCTACGCCCACCGCTTTTGCCGCTCTCGGTGTGCCAGCCGATATCGATGCCGGTCTTGCCGCCGCCGGCTTTGCTGCACCATTTGCCATCCAAACCGAAGCCATCCCCGTTGCCATGAAAGGCCACGACGTGTGTGGTCGCGCCCGCACCGGCAGTGGAAAAACTCTCGCCTTTGGTGTTCCTGCGCTCTCACGCATCGCAAAAAATGCTGCTCCTCGTTTTCATCACGGCCTGGTGCTCGTTCCTACTCGTGAACTTGCACTGCAAGTTGCCGAAGTTCTTGAGCCCATTGCCAAAGCCTGCGGTATGAAAGTGCTCGCGGTGTATGGCGGTGCCTCGCGCGACAAGCAAATTGAAGAGCTCGAAAAAGGTGTTGAGCTCATTGTTGCCACACCATTGCGCCTCATCGACCTCATGAAAGCCGATGAAGTCAGCCTCGACAAAATCTCTGTTGCCATTCTCGACGAAGCCGACCGCATGGCCGACGACGGTTTCACCCCGCAAGTGGAATGGG
>JAPKZV010000155.1 GCA_026393585.1 Actinomycetota bacterium | reverse complement strand
CGTCGATCGGGTGACCTAACTGCTGTTGGTAGTAGCGATTCATGAGGATGGGTCCGCGTACTAAAATTTCTTGTTCCGCAGATATGGAAATTTCTACACCAGTAAGTGCATTGCGGTTGTACACAACACCGCCCATTGTTTCGGTGAGACCATATGTAGTGATTACATTTGGCGGCAGTGCTGGTGGCGGTTTCGCTCCGCCGAGGAGAATTCTTTCAAATTGTTCCGCATTGATGCGTTGGAGCGCGGTTGCAACGAGAGAAGTATGCGTGACGCCTTGACGGGCGAGGCTCTCGACCTGTTCGGCATCGAACTGCGGAAGGGTTGTGAGTTGGCAATTCCAGATGAGAGCTCGAGAAATGACACCAAACCCACCAACATGAGATGGCGGCAAACATGCAAGCCAATGCATTTGCGAAGTATCGCCAAAGTGCCGAGCAACAATGTCTGCATTCGCTCGTAATGAATCGTGCGTGTGAATGACTCCCTTGGGGGTTCCACTACTTCCAGAGGTAGTGAAAAGAACCGCATCGTTGTCGGCGATGTTTGAGCCTCGTGTTCCAAGAACGCTGTGTCCTTCTGTGGTGACAATTTCGTCAACGAAGAACTCTTCGACAAGCTGAGCCTTTTGCTTTTGTACAAGGCGCTGGTCGATGGGGAAGGCGCAGTCGCCTGCATTCCAAATGTCTTGAAGCGCTGTCACAAACTGGGCAGATAACGGGATGTCGATACCCACGAGTTTGCGCATAAGCAAAGGTTAGACCTCTATTTCGTGAGACACTAATGAGGTGACAGATTCGCAATCACACGCCAATCAGATGCCCGCAGTAAAACTGTGGGTCTTGGGCGCTCGGCCCAGAACCTTGCCGGCAGCAGTTGTTCCAGTGCTCGTCGGGGCGGCACTGGCATTGGGCACTGCGCACCCCGTGTGGTGGCGTATCGCCCTCGCGCTCGTGGTGAGCCTCTCTTTACAAGTTGGGGTGAATTATGCCAACGACTACAGCGATGGGGTGAAGGGCACCGATGCCGTTCGTGTCGGGCCTGTGCGCCTGGTGGGCTCTGGTTTAGTGGCTCCGAAGTTAGTGAAACGGGCTGCAGTTTTATCGTTTGGTTTTGCTGCGGTGTGTGGGCTTGTTCTTTCTTTAGCCACGACACCGTGGCTCCTACTCGTTGGAGTATGTGCAATTGCTGCTGGTTGGACCTACACGGGTGGGCCTCGACCGTATGGGTACTTGGGCCTTGGCGAGATATTTGTCTTCATCTTCTTTGGTGTAGTCGCCACGTTAGGTAGTGCGTATGTCGTTGGCGAAGAACTCACCAGTGCAATGTGGATTTCGTGTGTGCCTGTGGGTTGTTTTGCCTGTGCGCTACTTGTGGTGAACAACTTGCGCGACATACCCACTGATAGCAAAGTGGGTAAGAACACTTTGGCAGTGCGCCTCGGCGATGCACGAACAAGACAGTTTTTTGTGCTCTTGTACGTTCTTTCGGCGCTATTTGTGGTGGCAGTAGCAATTCAAAAGCCAGCAGCCATTCTGGGGCTTTTGGGAATTGCTAGTGCAGGTGGTGCTGTACGTGCGGTGCGCGGCGGAGCAAGTGGTCGCGACCTCATTGCAGTGCTTGGGGCAACAGGTAAAGCCCAGCTGATTTTTGGATTGCTTTTTTCTGTTGGTCTACTTATTGCAAATCGCTAGTGCGACAAAATGAATTGCGACACCACTGAGCAGAATTCCGCAGGCTTCTGAAAAGGAACTGAATGACCACATTGTGGAATCTGTATATGTTGTGCAGTTGTTCCGATGAGGGCTTTCATCTCGACAGCGATGTTTGAAAATTTATGGTCTTCTTCGCCGGTAACGAGCAGTACAGGCATAGGGAGCTGAGGAAGTCTCTCCCACAAATCCTCTTGGGTCCCTGTACCCATTGTGCGCAAACTCATCGCTAAGCCACTTGCCTTGTTGCATAGCCGAATCGATATGTCCTTTTCGTCAGGCACGTATCCATCAAATATCGCTTGGCGGGTCCAGGTGTTGAGAAAGTCTGCAAGGGGAGTTTGTTCAATGCTTTGTGCAATGTTCTCGTCGGCAACGCGTCGTGCTTCACGTTCTTCATTGCTGCGCAGGCCAGGTGTGGCGCCACACAACACCAAGCGCTTCACTGAGCTGGATGATTGCAGGGCGCAGTGGAGTGCGACGCGCGCGCCAAGCGAGTACCCGATGTATGTGGCTTCACCACAGATATCAACGATCTGTTGAGCGGCTTGCCAGAGATTAACTTCTTGTGCGCTGCTCTGGCCATGACCTGGGAGGTCAACAGAAATGATGTGAGGGTTCCGATCGGCAAGTTCTTCGGCAAGTAACGAGCTGGTGCTGGGCCAGATCTCTTTCGCCTGTGTGAAACCATGCAGCAAGACGATTTTTTCGAGAGCGTCGGAAGGCCCTATGGAGCTGTATGTAAGCATGCCTCGACTTGTGTTCACGAGGTCAAGGTTCGTGTTGCAAGCCTTCGCAGTACGTTTTCGAAAACGGCGACATCTTGCGCGCCCGGCACAGTCCATTTGCCATCAAAGACAAATGTGGGTACTGCCGTAATTCCAAGTTCACCAGCCAACGACAAATCGCTGAGCACTTCTTCAAGACCTTCGTCGGATGCCAGGTACATCTGCGTAGTTTCTGGAGTGATTCCTGCACGTTGCGCGCACGACAGCAAAACGTCTGAGTTGCTGATGTCTTCACCATTTGTGAAGTACGCCTCGAGGAGTGCTTGCTTTAGCAGAACTTGCACTTGCGCGCCATGGTGAACAAGAGCCAAGTGCAAGAGGCGGTGTGCTTGCAAGGTGTTTGCGCGAAGGGCGTTCTCCATTTTAAATTCAATACCGCTGTCACTTGCGGCCGAGGTGACGTGGTTGATGATTTGGTGTGCCTTTTCCATGCCACCAAATTTCTTTGCATAACCGTCAATGACGGGGCTAGGTGCATTTCTTGGCGCAGAAGGGTCGAGCTGGAACGGGCGAAAGGAGATATTGATATCGAGTTCGACACCTTCGGCAGCAAGGTTTGAGAGGGCTGTTTCGAAGCGCTTTTTGCCGATATAGCACCACGGGCAAACAACATCAGACCAAATTTCTACGTTCATAAGGTCACTCTAGAGCAGCTAAGAGTGCAAGTATTTACACCAGAGTAGAAATGGTGAAAAATGACAGCACTAACGACGGCTAATGCGCAAGCCACTTTTTGTGCAACCCTGGTTGACGAGTGGATTCGCGATGGAGTGCAATTTGCCTATATCGCCCCAGGGTCTCGCTCTACGCCATTAGCCCTAGCCCTGTCGGCGCGTCCTGAGATTTCGGTTGAGGTTTTCATCGACGAGCGTTGCGCGGCTTTTGCTGCATTGGGCGTTGGCAAGGCAACTGGCTTTCCGGCAGTAGCACTCTGTACCTCGGGAACAGCCTCCGCGCACTTCTCCGCAGCAGTTGCAGAGGCGTCGCTCTCTGGGGTACCACTCATTGTGTGTACGGCCGATCGACCACCAGAGCTCCGCGATGTTGGTGCACCACAAACAATCAATCAAACCCATCTCTACGGCTCATCGGTTCGGTGGTTTCACGACCCAGGGGTTGCTTCGTACGATGCAGCCCACACGTGGCGAGCTTTAGCAAACCATGTGGTGGCCCGAACGATGGGCCCAATTGCGGGCCCGGTGCATCTCAACTTGCCATTTCGTGAACCACTACTTGGCGAAGTGGCAGATATGCCACCTAAACGCCAGCACGACGCCACTTGGTCGGGTTTTCATGCAGGGCGTTCGCAGCTCTCCGACTGGGAAATTGATGATCTTGCTCACCGACTCGCTGGTCGGCGTGGAGTCATCATTGCTGGTGATGTGGGTGCTGGCTTTGAGCTGGCTACCTACACATCGGCAGTCAGCGTGTTGAGTTCTGTATTGCATTGGCCGATTTTGGCTTGTCCTCTCAGTGGAGTGCGAGGAGGCTCGGCAAATATCGTTTCGCACTTCGATGGAGTCGTGCGATCACAAAGTGCTCACGGAGCGTTGGCTCCAGAAGTTGTGCTGCAACTTGGTAAACCACCAGCGTCAAAGGTGCTCGGTCAATGGATTGTTGCGACTCAGGCAGAAGTGATTGCAGTGCATGGCCCCGGTACGTACCAAGACGCTCAACATTCTGTCTTTATGCATATTGAAGCCGATGTGGCGAACACTATTGATCGCTTGTGTTCTGTTGTGGCAGGCGTCGACGACAAGCTAGAGCATGACATTGTTTTGAAATGGGACTCAGCGTGGAGAGGAGCACAGCAGGCGGCATCTCAAAGCATTCAAAAAGAGTTGGCGGTCATCGACGAAATCTGTGAGCCCGCAATTGCTCGAATGTTTGCTGAAACATTCTCAGTTGGCATGGTGAGTTCCTCTATGCCCATACGTGATGTTGAGTGGTTCTCGGGTGGAAGGGAAAACGGAATTCTCTTTTCTAACCGTGGAGCCAACGGCATCGATGGTGTCATTTCAACATCGGTTGGTATCGCACAGTCTTTACGTACTCCCGTTGGCGTATACCTCGGCGACGTTGCCTTTCTCCACGATGGATCAGCTTTAGTCGGGCTGAAGAATCGCAATATCGATATGCGCATTGTTGTTGCAGATAATGATGGTGGAGGAATTTTTTCTTTTCTGCCTCAAGCTTCGCAGGTCAATAAAGACGTTTTTGAAAATCTCTTCGGCACACCTCATGGTGCAGATATTGCGATGCTGGCTCGCTCACATGGCATCACAGTTCTTGAACCTCAATCGCTCGATGAATTGAATGCAGCAATGGAAGGCTCGGGAACTGCGGTCATCTTGTTGAAAACCAATCGAGAGAGCAATGTTCGCATCCACGAACGCCTGCAATCAGCCATCGTGAAAGCAGTTGACGCTCTTACGAATGCATAATTGCGTTCATCATTGCCTTCAACTTCGCTTCGGTTTCAGCCAGCTCTAAATCGGGTTCGCTGTCGGCAACAATTCCGCCACCCGCGAAGAGTCGTGCCGACATCAGGTCTGTGCTGAATTGCGCACAGCGGATGGTGACAGCCCACGTGCCGTTTCCTTGTGCGTCGCACCAGCCCACCGCGCCGCCGTAGCGACCACGGTGCATCTTTTCCGCGCGGTTAATGAGATCAATAGCTTCGGTGCGTGGAAAACCGCCCAGTGCAGGGGTGGGGCACAGCTCTCGCGCCACGGTGAGAACGTGAGTATTCGCGTCAGACAACGGGCCTGTGACGTGTGTGCCGAGATGTTGAACGTTGGCAACACTCACCACAGATGGTTCGGGCTCCCAGTCGAGATACGAACACCACTGCAGCAACGTGTCGTGCACCATTTCAACAACAACACGGTGCTCAATTTGGTTCTTCTTACTGGCCAACAAATCGGCTGCATTTTGAGCATCAATTGCGGGGTCTCCAGTGCGTGGAGTTGTGCCTGCCAAAGGGTTGCTATGCACCA
>JAPKZV010000210.1 GCA_026393585.1 Actinomycetota bacterium | reverse complement strand
ACCGAAGACCAACTCACGGGTTATCTACTTGCAGAAGCAGGCAAAGCGGGAGTGGAACTTCTCGAAGACGTTGATGTTGTGTATGTCGTGCAGGCACACCTGGCTTATTTCGATGCCATTGGTGCAGTTGGCCCAACTGCTTCATCAACTGATCTCTGACCCGGACGGTTCGATTTCCATGCCACTTGGTACTTCTGTAACGAAGGGTGCCCGTAGGTTTCATTTTCTAATTGGTCGCGCCAGCGTTCACCCAGCAACGCAACATGGGCTGGGTTGAGTTTTGCCTCGCGTGTTTTCGACTCGAAGTGGAAGCAATCGGTATACGGGGTGTAGATGACACGTTTGCCAAGCAACTGCATCTTGAGTGCAAAGTCGATGTCGTTGTAGTCGCCGGGGAACTGTGTGCTGAGCCCACCCACTTCAATAAAAACTTTCCGCGGGGTAAGTGCGCATGCTGCAATGACGCTCGATACCTCACGGGCAACGGTGAGCATGTTGTAGGCCCCTGCGCAATCTGCTGGGAAACCTCTGTATGCGTCGTAGGGCACCGGATTAAAAAAGTGTCCGGCACTTTGGATGAAGCCATCTTCATAGAGAAGCTTTGGACCCACAAGACCCACGGTGTCGTCGGAGAAATAACTCAACAACGTATCGATGAGGTGCGGATTACTGGGCTCGGTGTCGTCGTTCAGTAAAAGTAAATAATCGGCGGTGGTATGCGCAGCACCGAGGTTGACTTTTTCAGCGAAATTAAAGGGCCGATCAAAAGGAATAATGCGAATACGGCCAGGCGCCGCATTATTGATTTCCTGCAGTGCATGTTGCGGTGTTGCCTCGTCGACAACAACAACGATGTCGAAATTCTGGAACGTTGAGTGTTCCACCAACTGCGCAATGGCATGTGCAGCAAGAACGTGGTTCTTGCCACGCACCTCGGCCTGTGTGCCGCGCGTGGGAATGATGACAGTTACTGAAGGAGTGTGGTTGCGCGCGCGTTTGACGACAACCCCAGAGCCGCTGTCGTTGAGGGAACACTGAGCATCAATTCCAGTACGTAAGCAGTGAGACTTCACCGCGTCAAGATCGGCGCTAGGGAACCTGTATTCCCATGGTGAGCTGTACAAAAAGAGTGGCATGCGACCAATTGACGAAGCATGTTCGCTGAGAAGTAACGCACGATGATGAGAAGAGAGTGAGCACAGTGCATCGGCGCCTCCCACTCGTGCAACAAGGTCGGCAGCGGCAAGCACTACATCGCCTACATAACAATGTCCACGCAAGCGTTCGGGCGACCAACCTGGGCGAAGAACTTGAATGGGCTCTTCATATTTGTCGTCGGTGGGGTGGAGCGAGTCGCCATACACCAAGTCGCATGTTGAAGCCCTCAACCATTTGCCCATCTTGGTGCGGAATTTTCGTTCGAGCTTGCAGTGCGCGGGAATGAACGCGATGTATTTACCAATACGTCGGGAGGAGGTGGTCATGTCGCAACTCGTTTGATGCGAGAACGGATTGCTCGAGGCAAGTGGCGATACAAGAACCTCAAAGGGCGCACCCACCAGTGGTGGACCCAGACCTTTTGTTCCTCGGCAGATTTGTAGGTAGGGAACTTGTAGGTCTCGAAGGGAATTCCATTGAGTCGGTGATATTCACGCACGCGTTTTTGGGCCGTTTCGCCAAGAACAGCATCGGTTTCTTGGAGTTGCGAAAGAAACTCCTTCATGTCGTTTTCGCTCAGCGCCACAGCACAGAGCCTACTCCCGCTACTCTTGAGTGCATGGAGAGACCCATCAAGTTTGAACATACGCGCTACCTCGGAGACAAACGCACACAGCTTGTTTACGACGTCGACAACTGGAGTGACCCCACCATCATTGACGACATTGTCGCAAGCGAGGTGGGTTTGTGTTTCGGGCCCGATACCGAAGTTGAAGCACGTAATCGTGGTTACACGTTGGCTACTCCAGGTAAAACTCGGCGGATGCGCGCTCCACGCGCCTAGAAACCTCCATGGCTGAAAGTGCGCAATCTGGAGCAGTAAATACGATGCTGAGCAACTCGACATTTTTGTCGAGTGGGTTAACGCTGTCTAGTTATTTTGCACGGCCGAACGGTGTCTTTGGCCCATTGCCTGGTGTCATTTTGTGTCACGGGTTTCCCATTGGTCCATTAGATGCTCGTCAATCAGCCGGCACCTTTCCTCAAGTCATCGACCACATGGCAAATGAAGTGGGGTGCGCAGCGCTCACCTTCACATTTCGCGGATGTGGTGCGAGCGAAGGTGACTTCTCGTTGCAAGGTTGGGTCGATGACCTGAGAGCAGCGATCGACCACTTAGTTGCTATTGGAAATGTCGACAGCGTGTGGCTGGTGGGTACCAATACCGGTGCATCGGTGGCATTGTGCGTTGCAGCCGATGATCCACGAGTAAATGGGTGTGTTTCGCTCAGTGGTCGTGCCGACTTCGACGACTGGGCCGAGCAACCACGTCGCTT
>JAPKZV010000143.1 GCA_026393585.1 Actinomycetota bacterium | reverse complement strand
TTGTGGACACGCGATATGAAGCGTTGTGAAAAGCGTGTGGCGCCCATTGGCAACCGCGTACTCATTTTTAATACCGACGCCGATTCTTTTCATGGCCACCCCGACCCACTCACTTCGCCCGTGGGTGTGGCGCGTCAGTCGTTGGCGTTGTATTACTTCACTGAAGAAGATGCACCGGTGGTGCATTCCACGAACTACAAAGCGCGACCAGATGATGGCGCAAAACGCGTGCTCATTTATGCCGATAAAAAAGCCTTACAGGCATTCGACTGGGCAAAGCGCCGCTTCAATTTGTCGAATGACTTCGCGAGCAAGGTGCTGGGTGTTGCCGACAAGTTGCGCCGTCAGCGCAAATAGTGTGCGCTACGAGCGCTTACGAATACTGATGCTCTTGCCAACAGAGCTATTGCAATTTCCTGTGGCGAGGTCGAAACGCCAGCCGTGCAGTGAGCACACGAGTTCATTGCCTTCAATGGAGCCAAAGGTGGCGAGGTCGGCTTGGCGGTGTGGGCAATAACGCTCGACGATGTAATCGCCTACTTGAACTTCATCTTGTGACATGGTGGGCTCTGTTGCTCGTCGGTACGCTTCAATTTCGGTGCGGCTCATCCGTTCAACAGACAAACTCTTGAAGAAATTATAAAGGTTCTCGTTGAAATCTCCATCGCGCCAGGCGCGAAAACGTGCCGAGAGGAAGAGAGCATTCGACCAGTCGACAGCTTTGGCGGCAACAACGGTTTCCAAGAGTTCGCGTTGAATGATGAAGCGATAGCGATACGGCTGGTTGGTGTACTTCTGCACATCGCCGTATTCGAAGTGAATGTAAATGCCCAGGTCGTCGGCAGTGGGTTGGGCGCCTGCTGCACTCACCGTTTGAATGAGGCAGTTGCCGCCTGCGCCTGTCGACACCGTGGGGCACATGGCAAGAAGTGGGCGGAACCAGCTTTGAATGTTGGCAAGGAGTTTGTCGGTGGGCGCGAGCCATGTGGCTTTGTGTGCAGCGAGCCAAGGCATCCAGTCTTTTTGGTATGCAGCAAGATTGTCGGCGATGTTGTTCCAGGTGTTGTGCAGTGCTTCATCGCTGACGGGGTGAGTCACCGCAACATCGTTGGATGAAATATCAATCACAGTGCCGGGCATATTGAGAATGCCGGTGTGACCTTGTGCAGCAAGGCGCGAAACGAAATCTGGCTGATGCGGGAAAATAGAAACTTCATCACCGGTCACCATGTTGAGATGAAAGAGTTCGGTGTCTAAGAAACATGGTGGCCCGGCACTAGGCACCACGACGCGTGCATCAACTTTGTTGACGTAGGCAAGTGCGCGAGCAAATTGTGACTCTACTTTTGCAGCTGCAAGCGCCCGCTTTTCCTCTTCAGGAATGTCGTAGACCATCGGGTACCAAATGGCGCCGCTGAATTGCAGGAAGTGTGCATCGACCTTGCCGTGTGATGCAAGTGCAGTGAGGTCGTGCGTACGACAGTCGTTTTGATTCACCACAATGGTGTCGCCATCTTTTACGACCAACGCAGAGTCGCCACCGGGGCCGTCGCTAATGCTCGACTCAATATGAATGGCAACGCTGACGCCATTCACCAGTGGTGCAGCAATACCGTTTTGTGTGCGAATGAAATTGCGAAACCCAAGTTTCCCGAGGGTGCGTTCAAGTTCACGCGTAGGGAAGTCGGGTAACAATACGGGAGTTTCTTTATTGACATGGTTTGCGAGAAATGCCTCGTCGAGGTGATCGCCGTGAATGTGCGAGATGTAGAGATAGTGGGGGTTCTCTATTGCAGCGGTGATGTCGCTACTGAGTTGGTCGTTGCGCGGGAAGGGAAACCACGAACCAAAAAATGCAGGTTCAAACCACGGGTCACACAAGATGGTGACGTCGCGTGTGGCAATGAGCATGCCAGCGTGGCCAAGTGAAGTGATGCGCATAACGAGTGAAGAGACTTTCGAAAAAAGTGTGCGGTGTTAGGCAACAGGTGGGTCGATGGACTGTTGGCCATTGCGCGATACGTGCTCGGTCCATGCGGAACCAGTCCAGTAACGCAATTCGAAACGGCCTGCTGGGTCGGGGTACCAGTTGGCAGGAGCAGCGGCATCGCCCACGCTTGATGCAACTGAGGTATTGATGGCAGGGGTAACAACAGGTGTGCTTGCCGAGGTGGTGGCAGTGGTGG
>JAPKZV010000149.1 GCA_026393585.1 Actinomycetota bacterium | reverse complement strand
ACTGCCCCATTCACCCGCACGCGGTTGTCGGCTAGTGCTGCCTCCACCTCGGCTGCGCTCGACAACAGTCCACGGTGGAGCACCTCACGCACCAATGAGCGACGTGATTTCATTGATGCGCCTGACGAAGATCGTCTGTTGTATTGGTGCTGCTCAAGAGCTCCGTTGCAATATCGCAAAAGGTGTTACCTGTGTAGTGAAACGAGACACCATCTATGGGCCCAGCACACTTTTCTTGCACACCCGACCACACCTGGGCGTAGGCAATGCCAAGACGCTGCGCAAAAGCACCATCGGTGTCGGGCCGATCACCCACCATCACCTGCCTGGCTGCAGGCGTTGACCCGGCGAGGGAACGAACCAGTTGTGCCATCGCATCGTGTGGTTTTCCCGCCATGGACGCCGTGAGTTGCGATGCATAAACATATGAGGCGATGAGCGAGCCCCCACCAGGCAATATTCCTGTCTCGGTGGGAAAAGTTGCATCGTCGTTCGTGCCAATGAGGCGTGCACCTGCCAACAGACACGACAGGCCCAAGTGGAGAAAATCAAAGCAAAAATCGCGGTGCATTCCCACGACCACCGCATCGAAACTGGCCGGAAGAAATGCGGTGTCAGTTAAAGCATCTCGCACGTCGACAACCTGCGCTCCACGGTTGCGGACTGCCTCAACGACGCCCGGGCCTGAACACGCCAACACTGTTTCGGTTGGCGCAATTAATGAAGCTGCCGCTTGTGCGCTCGTCACCACATTGCCAATGGCGGGAATACCCATGTCGCCGAGCTTCTTTTCCTGATCGGCGAGTCGCGTTGAGGAATTGTTCGTTACAAAATTGACTTGCCAGCCCGCTTGTCGCAACGTTGCAATGCTCTCGGGTACACCACTAATGACCGAAGCCCCGCGCCAAATGACGCCGTCAAGATCGCTCCAAATGATGCCTGACACACCTTCAGTTTTGCTTGTTGCACCCATACCTGCCACCCTTAGAGTGTGCCTCATTTTGAACCATTCTCAGCGCTTCGCTACACCAATGCCCAAACAGATCTTTTTGCGCTGAGTTCCCCGCCCTATGACGTATTGAGCGCAGATGATCGAGCACACTACGGCGAACAAAGTCCGTGGAATATTGTTCATGTCGATTGCCCACTCGATACAGATGGGCCAGATCGTTACCAAAAAGCGGCGACCGATATCCAAGATTGGATCTCGAGCAAAGTGCTCACGCAAGACCCCACTCCCTCGTACACGTTGTACCGCATGTCGTTTCGCGACTCAACAGGGAAAGATCGCCACACTGTTGGCGTCATTGGCGCTCTTGAAGTCGTCGACGTCGGGGCAGGAGGCGTTCTGCCCCACGAACAAACCACACCGAAGGCCAAAACCGACCGACTCGACCTCACCCGAGCAACACAATGCAACTTGTCGCCAGTGTGGGGCTTGTCGCTCTGTAGCGGCCTCACCCAGGTACTTCTCGCACCAGGAGAATTCATGGGCGAAATGACCGACGAAGACGGCGTGGTGCATCGCGTTGAACGCGTTACCGACACAGACCGTATAGACGCTATTCGATCGGCTATTGCCAGTGCACCCGTGGTCATTGCCGACGGACACCATCGCTACGCCATTTCACGTACCTATCGCGACGAAATGCGCAGCGTCAATTCACCACTTGCTCCTGCAGCGGGTCTCACCATGACATATGTTGCAGAACTTGTTGAAGAACAGTTGAGCATTGCCGCCATCCACCGTCTCATTGCTGCTGTTAGCCCATCACAAATGGAAGACATTCTGAGTGAGTTCTACACACGCGTGAGTGACAGCACCTTGTCGGACAACACGTTGACACTGATGAACTCAGAAAAAGCCATCTGCCTCGTGCGCCCAGATGGGTCGACAACTCTTTACACCGAGAAAACTGAAAAATTTGCTGAGGTCCGCGCCCTCGACAGTGCACGCCTAGAACATGCAATTACTACTGCCCTGGGTTCTCTCGATGCCGCCGGCATTTCTTACCAGCACGGCACCCATGAAGTGCTCGATGCCCTGAAGGCCGGGAATGCACAATGCGCAGTTCTCATTCGACCAGTGTCACTTGCAGAAATTCGCCGCACGGCCGATGAAGGATTATTGATGCCGCCGAAGTCGACTTTTTTCACGCCAAAGCTGCGCACAGGGTTAGCTATGCGCCCTCTAACAGCTGGCTAGATCAGGTATTTGACGCTGCGTGGATAGATGCAATTGCACTGCCGAGTGCTGCGTTGAATTCCGTATCTGACTGCTGAGCAGAAAGCCCTTCAGTGAGCGCACGAGAGAAGCTCGCAATGACACCGTTGTTCTTGCTGAGCTTTGTGTTGGCATCGTCACGCGAGTAGCCACCCGATAATGCAACAACCCGCAACACGCTCGGGTGCTTCACCAAGTCGAGATAGAAGTTGTCGTCTTCAGGCAAAGTGAGCTTCAACATCACAGGCTGATCGACAGGTTGCGCATCGAGCTCTTTGAGCAGTGCAGCTGCCTTTGCCAACAAAGCGTCGAGTTCAGGCATGGGCTTCATGAGTTGCGCACCATCGGCCTCATCGGCAAGACCTTTGTCGACCTTCAAAATGGCAATGACTTGCTTGCGGCTCCACAAGTACTCTGCACTTCCCACACCATCGATACTGCGATCCATAGTGCCCTCAAACAAAATGGCGGCCAGAACTCGCTCGCCAGTGAATGCTGGGCTCATCACCATGCGGCTACGCATTGCATGGATGACATCGAACATTTCGTCTTCATTGGAATAGGAAGACTCATCGACTCCATACAACTTCAAAGCCTTTGGCGTGCTTCCACCGCTTTGATCTAAAGCGGCGATGAAGCCTTTACCGGTGCGCATTTGCTCGAGTTGCTGCTGATTCACAGTGTGGCCTTTCAAGAAGTACTTCACTGAAAACACTAGCCACTTTGCACTCACAGGCAAGAAATTGCGGGCCTACCAGTTGTGCGTGAGCTCTTTTTGGATCTCGGCAAGACTCTTTTTGACGGCCACTTTACGACGCATATTGAGCACCTGCTTCGCCAATACCTCGGTACGGCTTTGCACAGAACCACCTGCGCGATAAAAGCGGCGCCGAACGCTTCCACTCACCATGACATCTTCACCTTCTTGCAGAAGTGTCTTGACGGTTGTGACCCAGTTAACAGGAACAGTGAGTCTGCCTTCATCGCTTTCCGTGACAACGTCGAAAGAGGTGGCGTATTCGCCAGACCCTAAGACTCGTTCCACTGGGGTATTGAGCACCACACCACGAATGACTACTACGTTCATACTTCCTCCACTTCTCGCTGTTGAGATGCGGCTCAAGGCCGACATGAGAAGGAGCAAAGCTCAATAATCAGAGAGTAACGAAGGGGTGTTAGCGAACGGGCCCAAGATGGGAAAGTCGGTCTGCAACGTCGACAAATTCCGCGTCGTATTGCATGACACGAGCAAAGAGACGACGGGCTTCAACAATATTTCCCGAGCGGTCATGAAGATCTGCAGCCATGTACCACTGGCGCAAATGGTAATCCTGAACACGTTTTGGAACATTCAACACGGAGTCAAAGAGACGAACAGCTTCAGCAAGTTTTCCCTGATCAGACAATGCGCCAGCAGCAACAATGCGGCCTTCGGCAAGCACCGACGGATGTGGCGACAAATCTTTGATTTCCGTCCAGATTTGATTGACCTTGCTCCACCTACGCAATGCACGATACGCATCGGCAAGTACAGGCAACACCGTGGTGCGAGATGGGTCGAGCACGCGTGTAGCTTCCAGTTCATTTACTGCAGTACGCCACTTTGCTTGACGATACGCACACAGGCCAGCCATTTCATGTACTAGAGCCATACCGGGCAACTGCCGCGACAGCACTTGCAACAAACGTGCGGCGTCTTCATAACGCTCGTACTCGAAAGCATCAATTGCTTTTTGCAAGCGCTCGGTTGTTGACTGCGATTGGCGAACGCCAACGCCTTTTTCTACATCGCGCGAGATATCGGACGGTAACGGGCGATCACTGCGAGGGATGCCAGGCACGCGATTCTCACCACGGTTGTCACCTTGGCTACGCGAACGTGGAGCTGCGCCACGTTGCACTGCCTTACGAGCAGTTTTTTTCACAGCACCTTCATCGACCCATTCAACCTTTTTACGTACCGGACGCGCAGTGGGGGCGCCAGTGCCTTCGGTACGACGACCGCCGGTACGAGCATAAACTTCGCGAGACTTTTGCTCAGCAGCAGTTAATGCAGGGCGCGCTGGACGACGCTCGTCGGAATCACGCCCGCGGGCTGGACGACGATCATCAGAATCGCGACCACGAACGGGTCGGCGGTCGTCACCATCGCGACCACGCGTTGGACGTCGCTCTGAACGGTCGTTGCGCCCAGAAGAACTCTGTGAGCGTGGGGGGCGCGGACGATCGTTCGGCATAGGGCAACACTCTACGTTGCTCACCTGAAAATCGGTACGATGCCTCTATGACTGATGACAATGTGCCACAACAAGCCCAAGTGCGTATGGAAATAGCCGACGACAAAAAGGCCGGTGTTTATGCCAATGTCGCTGCTGTTTGGCACGGACCCTATGAATTCACGCTTGATTTCGGGGTTGCTGGCATGCCAGAACACGATGCATCAGGGGAACTATTCGTACCTACTCCAGTTGTTGCACGAGTCAAAGTACCCACTTCGGTGATTTTTGAAATCGCACGGGCCATTGCCGACAACGTTGATCGGTATGAAAAAACTTATGGTCCAATCCCCCAGCAAAACGTCAACCCTGCGGAGTGATTTAAGCGTTACGCACGAATGACGTCACAGAGTCTGCAATCATCTGCACAGCAATGGCAGCAAGAATCATTCCAGCAACACGAGCAAGCAATAACACACCCATCGGGCGAACAATGCGTTGAATGATGCCGCTAAAGCGCATGGCAATGAATGAAACCATCAGTGCAATCGCAATTGCACTCGACACGCTCATCCATTCACCAAATGATTGTGTCTGATTGAAAAACAGAATGGTTGCCACAATTGCACCCGGACCTGCGAGCAGTGGCGTACCTAACGGCACAAGGGCTATAGAGGTGCGTTGCTCTGGCGTTGCCTCGAGAAAACCATCATCGCCACCCTTGTTGTATAGCAACTGCATCGCCACCAACAACAGCAACAAGCCGCCTGCACCTTGCAGAGCAGGAACAGAAACATGCAGGTAATCCAAGATGGTTTGACCACCAAGAGCAAAAAGCATGATGACGGAAAATGCTGTGCAAATTGCT
>JAPKZV010000142.1 GCA_026393585.1 Actinomycetota bacterium | reverse complement strand
TATCGCGTTGCGTAGCACCAACCGAAATGGTGCCATCTGTGCAAGCTGGTGTCACATTATTAGTGCCACCAACATAGGCGTGTTCGTTTCCGGCTGCTACCACGACTAAAACCCCATCGTTCTTTAATGCGATAACCGCATCATCTAAGATTTTCGAGTAGCCATTGGTCGCCCCCAAACTCATGTTTGCCACCGCAGTAGTCGCACCAGTGTGGTTACTTGCTACCCAATTCACTCCTGCAACAACTGCAGAGATGCTTGTTCCTGCATTGCAAATAGTAAGAGAACCGCCAGGGAATACGCGAACAGGAATGATGCGTGCATCTTTGGCCACTCCATAAGTTTTCCCTGCAGCGATACCAGCGACATGCGTTCCATGTCCGCAGCCGTCTTCCGCAGAACTTAAACCCGGCGAGAAATATCCAGTGGCAACACGGGAACTGTTATCGGGCAGTAAGAATTCACTGTGAAGACGGCGCACGCCCGTATCGATAATATAAATATCAACACCAGCACCAGTTGTTGTGTAGCTGTATCGCGTATCGAGTGGAGTGGAAGTTTGGTCAATACGATCAAGACCCCAGTTTCCGGCAGTTGTCCAATCACCTTCGCTTGGTGCAGGAATTGTTTGGTCAATAGCAGTCACCACTTGTTGATTCACTTCAATGTTTCTCACGCCAGCGAAATGCGACCAAGTTGCCGCTTCCGTAGCAGTGAGCATCACTTCAACAAAATCCAGAGCGCCAAGTTGCGTTGATTCAACATTCAAACCGCTATCAGACATCGCACGAGAGATGGCAAGTGCAGATGAGTCATCTTGCACCAGCACGATGTAGCTCTCGCGCACTTCGGTGGCGGCCACCTGCGCAGTGAAGAGAGTGGAAGTGAGCACTATAGCGCACAGGGCAACAGAGCCCATTGCTCGCCTCAACACGCTCTTCGTCATGTGTCTATTTTACGAACTCATTTCTGAGAGTTCGGTAAGAATTTGTCTACGAACGTGCCCGAAAGGCCTTGACAGTGAAACTCGACTTCTTGATTTGCTTCATTTTGAGGGTCACCAACTTTTTCGTGGTGGTGAGGAGATATTTACCATTGCGATAGACATCAACTTTTCCTTTACCCGAGATCCGCAAAGTCACCTTGTCAATTGACCTGCTCACCACCGACACTTGCGGCGCCGCGTTTACAATCAACGCGCCACCTTCGGCATTTGCAGGTGCTGCATTACGCACCGGAACCTGAGTGGTAGGAGTTGTTGCTACTGGTTCGGGAACTGTTGTTGTTGGAGGGGCTTCCACCGGAGCCGTTGTTGGCGGCACATCTACCCCAGTGCCACCCGCACCTGCTGCGCTTGCCGCTCCGGTGTACAACAAGAGGTTTGCTGTACCCACAGGGTCGGTCACCACATTCGGTGTTGCACTAATTGACAATGCAGAGGCAACTGCCGCCGGTGTCAACGCAGGTGTTGCTTCAAGTAAGAGTGCAGCTGCACCAGCAACGTGCGGCGTAGCCATTGAAGTGCCCGACAATGATCGTCGAGCTGTTGGAGAAGAAGTGCCCGCAGAAACAATTGCTGAACCTGGTGCAAAAATATCGACGCACGACCCGAAGTTTGAGTAGTAGGCACGAGCATCATTTGCTTCTGTGGCGCCCACGGTGATAGCCGACGCCTCACTTGCAGGAGACACTCCACACGCGTCTGCATTTTCGTTTCCAGCAGCAACCGCCATCACAATGCCATCAGCAACTGCGCGCGCAACTGCCTCATTCATCGCTGGTGAATATCCACCGCCAAGTGACAAGTTTGCTACTGCAGGAGTACCTGCCGTGTGGTGTGCAATCATCCAGTCAATTCCTGCAATGACTCCAGCAGTACTACCTGAGCCCGAGCAGTCGAGCACGCGAACAGGAACAACAGTTGCTTGTGGTGCCACACCATAAGTTGACCCAGCAACTGTTCCTGCTACATGTGTGCCGTGACCCTGACAATCATCTGTTCCATTGCCATCAGACACCGCAGAGAACCCAGTTGCAACACGGCCAATGAATTCTGAATGACCTGCATACACACCTGTGTCGATGATGTAAGTAGTAACACCCAAGCCAGTTTGACGGCGCGTGATATTGCCATCGAGTGGCAAAGCTCGCTGGTCGATGCGATCGAGGCCCCAAGAGGCTGCGACTACTGGTGAGGTAGTTGGCGCTGAAGGTGCAACAGCACCAGAAGGTGCCGATGCAGAACTGTCGCCCACTGCATTAGTGGCCACCACGGTGACGGTGTACAAGGTTCCGTTGGTGAGACCAGCAATAACGCATCCGAGCTGAGTAGCAGCAGTACAGGTATTACCACCAGGAGCAGCAGTTGCTTTGTACATGGTGATTGGCGCGTTGCCATCGCTGAGTGGCGCTGCCCACGACACCACAAGCGCACCATTTGCTGGAGCAGCCGATGCATTACGTGGCGCAGTTGGCAATGCAGGCGGAAGCGAAGCAAAGAAACTCCAGTTCAACGTCGCAGCACCACGACGTGCGTTCCATCCGTCAATAGCAATTTTGTATTCAGTTCCTTCAACGACATTTCCCACAACCTTGCTCCACAAAACGGAGGAGTTTGGTGCGTCATCATTCATTCCCAGAACTCTGAGGTCGCTCATTGCCGTACCGGAATACACACCTAACAGAGTGTCGAAGTCACTTCCTTGAGTGGTTACCGTGAGCACTCCATTATTGGGAGCAACCCAGCGGTACCAGATAGACGCCGCACCACCAACACCACCGTGCGTTGGTTCGCCAACTTCACGTGTTGCGAGTGCAGTGCTACCCGTTGCGGTACCTGTGTCGCCCACAACAGCTTCCGCCGCTACGAATGCATCGTTAGTGAGTAGTTGAAACGGAGTTGATGACACCACCGATGAGGCTTCGCTGTTTCCTGCACTGTTCACCGCACGTACGCGGAAATAATGAACAACGTCGTTATTCAAACCAGTAACAGTTGCAGCAGTTGCTGATGACGTTCCATCGGCAAACGTGAGCCACGTAGCGGTATTCGCAATTGCGTATTCCACTACATAGTCAGTAATTACAGCACCACCATCGGAGCTTGGCGCATTCCATGTGAGGGCCACAGCATTATTCGTTGGAGCAGGAGTTAATGCAAGAGGGGCGGTAGGAACACTTGGGCCAATTGGCAAGGTGCTTGCCACAAAACTCCAGTTGAGTTTTACTGCACCTTTACGGGCGTTCCATCCGTCGACCGCAATGGAATATTCTGTTCCGGCGACAACATTGCCTTCTACTTTGCTCCAGAGCACTCCGAGTTTTGGTGCGTCATCGTTCATTCCCACAACAGTGAGGTCATTCACCGCACTACCGGAATACACACCGAGCAAGGTGTCGAAGTTGCTGCCTTGAGTAGTAACACTCAACACACCGTTACCTGGAGCAGTGAAGCGATACCAAATTGATGCAGCGCCACCAATGCCACCATGTGTTGGTTCACCGGTTTCACGAGTGGCAAGCAGAGTGCTGTCGAGCACTGCGCCCGCGT
>JAPKZV010000093.1 GCA_026393585.1 Actinomycetota bacterium | reverse complement strand
CCGGCGAGTTCTTCTTGAGTAACGGGAAGTACAAACTCGTCTTTACCTTCAGAGAGTTCAAGTAATCGCTTTGCTGTGCGGCCAGTGACATCGAGAAAAACGCTGTCGGCAAGTGCTTCGTCCATGGCGCGCAAGCGACGGGCAAGAACGCGGGTGATGCCCCACAACAAGTCGGGGTTATTGGAGAGTTGGGGTTCTACTGCGGAATACGGGATGCGTAAAACGGTGGAAGGCTCGAGTGCACGGGCAAGTGCGCTTCGTGCGCCCCCGTCGAGCAGTGCGAGGTCGCCAAAGAGGTTGCCTTCCACCATGAGAGCTACAACGCTCTCGCGTGAGTCGAGTGGCTTGTTGTCGATGGCAATAGCAATGCGGCCAGACAGCACGATGTACAGGGCGTCGGGGGCATCGCCTTCCTTGAACAGCACATCGCCACGTACCAGGCTCTTTTCCTGGGCCGAGGCGGCAATGGCATCGATGACGGCGGGGGAGGCGGCAGAGAAGAACTCGCTGGAGGCAATGATGGAAGCATGTGACATAACACCATCACGGTACTACCCTCGGTGCCATGAGCACACCCTCGAATATGCCCACGGGCACATCTGGTGCATTGATTGACCCATCGGGGACATGGACCATCGTGGTGGCAGGGGGAAGTGGGCAGCGATTTGGTGCCCAGAAGCAGTTTTTGGCTCTCGGCTCTCGGTCGATGCTGGCGTGGGCAGTCGAGACCGCACTGCAGATGAGTGCTGGGGTGGTTGTTGTGGTGCCTGAAGCAAGCGACTTTGCCTCGAGCGATGCGCGGGTACAAGTTGTGCAAGGTGGAACCAGTAGAACGCAGTCGGTGCGCAATGGTCTGGCAGCGGTGCCAACAAGTGCAGAAGTGGTGTGCGTGCACGATGCGGCTCGCCCATTTGCCTCGGTAGAACTTTTCCAAGCGGTCGTACAAGAGCTTTCGCCCACCGTGCAGGGCGCAGTTCCGGCTCTTGCCGTGGTCGATACGGTCAAGGTAGTTGATGAAGCGACAAATGAGGTATTGAGCACTCCGTTGCGCAGCACATTGCGCGCTGTGCAAACCCCGCAGGCATTTCACGCATCAATCTTGCGCGAAGCACATCTTGCAGCAGAACATGAAAAGCGAGAAGGCACAGACGATGCATCTCTTGTTGAGGCAATTGGTGGCTACGTTGTAGTGGTGCCCGGAGACGTCATGAATCGCAAAATAACAACACCAGAAGATTTTGCATGGGCGCAAAATGCGCTCGTCGAAGTGCTGAAAGGCAACTCGTGAATATTCGTGTAGGCCAAGGGTTCGATATTCATCGCTTCAACACTGAGCCAACGCCAGGTCGTGCGCTCATTTTGGGTGGCGAAGTATTCGACGGTATGCGCTCACTTGTTGGGCACAGCGATGCCGATGTTATTGCGCATGCTGTTGCCGATGCACTGCTTGGTGCAGCCGGCTTAGGCGATATTGGCCAATACTTTCCCGACACCGATGCACGCTGGAAAAATGCAAACTCACTTGAGTTGCTTGCAGAAGTTGCGCGCATGGTTGCTGCAGCAGGTTGGACCATTGGCAACGTCGATTGCAGCGTGGTGTGTGAAGAGCCCAAGTTGGCCCCACGTCGTGAAGCAATGCAACGCAATGTCAGCACTGCAGCAGGAGCACCTGTCACCATTAAAGGCCGTCGTGCAGAGGGTCTTGGTGCGCTCGGGCGCGCTGAAGGAATTGCCTGCTGGGCAGTAGCAGTCATCACAAAAACGAATGAAGAGAACGGAACAAAGTAGTGGCACAACGCGGACGTAAACCAGCACCAGGTGCAAAAACTGGAATGCCGAAAGGAAACAGAGGTGCACCAGCACGCACGTCTGCTACTCCGGCGCGCAGTTCGAACCCGCCGAAAAAATCGGGAGCGCCAAAAAAATTTGGTGGGGCGAAGCGCACAGGTGCGCCAGTACGCGGTGGTAATCGTTTCGACCCTCGTGCAGGTGGCGATCGTTCACGCCCAGCAGAAAAAGGTTTAGGTGGAGAACAAGTAGAAGGTCGTCAGGCGGTACGTGAGTTGCTCATTGCCGGTCGTCGCAAAACACGTGAAATTTGGATTGCTAACGACATCGACGCGAACGAAGTCATTGACGATATTCGTGAACTCGCTGAGGCTGTGCGCGTCACAGTGACCGATGTTCCGCGTAAGCACGTTGAAAACACTGCGCGCAGTGAAGCGCCTCAGGGCGTCATTGCATTTGCGGCACCGTTACCTGAAATCGGTATTGAAGAACTTTTGATATCACGCAATGGCGTGCAACCATTTCTCGTTGCAGTTGATGGCGTCACCGACCCGGGCAACCTTGGTGCGTTATTGCGTTGTTGTGATGGCGCCGGAGTTACTGGAGTTATTTTGCCTCGCCACCGTTCAGTGCATGTCACGCCAACAACGGCAAAGGCAGCTGCTGGCGCAGTAGAGCATCTTGATATCGCAGTTGTTTCCGGATTGCCGGCAGCTATTGCACAAATGAAAAAGGCAAAAGTGTGGGTAGTGGGTCTCGACGACGATGCCGACCGCAGCCTGTTCGACATTGCCACTTTTGCCAACGACCCCATTTGTATTGTTCTGGGGGCAGAAGGCAAGGGAATTGCTCGTTTGGTACGCGAACGCTGTGATGTGGTGGTTTCCATCCCCATGCAAGGACAATTGTCCTCATTAAACGTCTCGGCAGCGGGGGCATTGGCTACTTATGAGGTAGTTCGCGCCCGTCAAGCGCAATAACTAGGCGTTTGCCTCTAGGATCAACACCGATTACGCCGGGTTAGCTCAGTGGCAGAGCAACCGCCTTGTAAGCGGTAGGTCGTGGGTTCAAATCCCACACTCGGCTCCACGTTTCGCAATAAGGTAGGGAAAACCCGCCAAAACCTTCGGAGGTTGTCATGAGTCGTCAAGCGCGCCCACAAAATGGTGGAAATGGTGCAGGCCAAAACTTCAACTCCACGCTGAGCATTGTTGTTGCTGTCATCGCTGTTCTCGTCGGATTTTTCATCTTGCGTGACATCAATAGCGATAGCACGAGCCCAGCGTCGTCTCCGTCAGACGACACCAGCGTCGATGCGTCAGGAACCACTGTTCCCGATGCTGCCGTCACCACATTGCCACCGTCTACAAACACCACCGGTTTCAAAGTGCTCGTTGCAAACGGTTCGGGCGTTCCCGGTAGCGCCGGCGACTTGAGTGTTGCTTTGCAAGGTCTTGGTTTCATTGTTCAACCACCGTTGAACAAGAGCGATGCGACTCCGAAGCAAACCCTCACCATGGTGTATTACATCGCGGGTCAAGAAGCTAACGCTGCCAATGTTGCTGCCGCACTGGGTGGCGTTGCCACAGCACCAATGCCCGACCCTGTGCCAACGGAAACAGGAAACATGGGTGAAGCAAGCGTGTTGGTGTTACTTGCCACCGACCTCGCGGGCAAGCCCATTGCTGGCGCACCTGCTGCTACAACAACAACTGTTGCTGGCTAGTTCAATTTTTTGAGGTAGCCAAGCGCTGCTTGTTCTATAGAAAACAGTGTGCGATTCATTGCGGTGTCGTTGCCGTATAACTGCACAAGGTTTAACACGCTAAATGGTGGCGTCAATGTGGAATCTGCATCACCCACAATGGCGCAAAGTTGTTTCTTTTTGCTGAGCGCAAGGTCGTACATGGAACCCACAACTTTGCCGTCGAAACTTTGTGCGTCGAGAAAACCTTCACCGGTGAAAATAACATCGCAATTTTCTGCGCGTGTGTCGAGGTCAATCTCTTCAGCAACGACGTCGAAACCAGGAACAAGTGTTGCGCCAAGTGCGGCCAGGCCACCGGCTAAACCACCCGCTGCACCTGCGCCTTCAATTGTGCTCACGTCGACTCCGTATTGCTCTGCAT
>JAPKZV010000191.1 GCA_026393585.1 Actinomycetota bacterium | reverse complement strand
GCCCGTGGCACATCACGAAACATGGGAACCGCATTTCCAACGGCCCCATCGCTTTGAGAACCCCAACACCGCACTTGTGATGTTGAGGTCACGGCACATGCGTGTTCGTATCCGTTAGCAATGTTCATGACACCGCTTGTTAACGATGGCACTGCAGTGGGGACACTGCGAGCCGTGGTTGAGCCATCGCCTAGTTGACCCCAGGTATTTGCACCCCAACACTTAGCTGCTCCGCTGACCACAGCACAGGTAGAACTTTCTCGAGCACTAATAGACGTCACCCCACTCGCCAATGTGGAAAGCGAAACTGGCGAAGTTGAACGAGTGTTTGTTCCTTCACCTAGCTGCCCTGAGATGTTGTAGCCCCAACACTTCACTGCACCCGTAGATAACCGCACACAAGCATGCTGTTTACCGGCAGACACTCCCTCTACGCCCGTAGCCAAAGACGTAATTGCGGTGGGAATGAGTTTTTGTAGTGTGTTACCAATTCCTAATTGCCCTTGAGTATTTGCACCCCAACACTTCACTGCATTGGAACTCACTGCACATGCGAAATCTCCACCCACCGCAATAGACGTTGCATTTGAAATTCCAGTAGATACTGGAATCGAACTTGAAACAGTTGAGTTGTTACCTAACCGACCATTCGTATTCGCCCCCGCACATTGCACAGCACCCGACACGATGAAACACGTGGAGTTTGTTCCGGCCGCAGCCGCAGTGACATCGGAAATATTGATGTCAATAGGAACCGTGCTCGACACTGTGTCGCCAGAGCCGAATTGGCCACTTGCATTTGAACCCCAACACTGCACTGTGGCATCGAGCATCACTGCACACGCAAAATCTTTCCCTGCCGCAACAGACGAAACGCCCGATGTCAGACCAGAGACCTGCACGGGATATGTGCTCGAAGTTGTTGAACCGTTACCTAGTTGCCCCGCATCGTTCTTGCCCCAACACTTCACACCACCATCGGCAACGGCGCACGTGAAACCCAAACCCGCACTGACCGAACTCACACTGGCCAGAGGTGCAGAGACCGCCGAGGCTGGCTTGACGTGTGACGATTCAATAACCCACACCCCACAGGCTGCAATGAGCAGGGCACTAGAGAACGGCCTACTTAGGCGGTGAGGCAACGAAGCCCTTGGCAGCGAATTGATCGCCATCTGAAAAGGAGATTAAGGACATCTCTAAAAAAGATCAATGGGTCTTATTTCGACCCAGGAAAGAAAAAAGACCCCCGAAGGGGCCTGATTTCCGGTGAAAAGAACCGAAAGAAGCTATGTGCTCCTTTATTGGAGCGGATGACGAGATTCGAACTCGCGACCCTCACCTTGGCAAGGTGATGCTCTACCACTGAGCCACATCCGCGTAGCGAGGGAAATGTTATCAGCCCCGCCCCCAAAACCGACGGCGTGGCCCTATTTCATTGAATACCCCTTAACGCGAGAGATATCCCCCGTCAACAGCCATCACGTGACCCATGGTGTAGGTGGCTTCATCGCTACTGAGCCACAGCGTGGCATGAGCAATTTCCTCCACGGTGCCAAAACGCCCAATGAGGCTCAGGCGAGCAATGGTGTCGGCTTCGTCTCCACGCTTGCGGCGTGCCATGGCGTTGCGCAACATTGGCGTATCGATGCTTCCGGGAGCAACAGCGTTAATGCGAATGCCACGACCCGCATATTCAATTGCAGCCGCCTTAGTGATGCCCGCAACAGCAAATTTCGACGAGGTGTAGGCGCTTTGCCCGGGCTGCGGGCGATACGAGTTGGTCGACGCAATGTTCACAATGGTGCCGCCAGTTTTTGCAGCGAGGAACGCTCGCACTTCTGCCCGCATAGAGAGAAAGACTGAACGCAAGTTGACGGCAATGATGCGGTCGAAAACATCTTCTTCCAAGAGTGCAAGTTCTGGTGCTTCGCCTTCAATGGCTGCTGCATTCACCGCATGATTCAAGCCGCCATAGTGCGACACCGCGAGAGCAACCAACGCATCAACATCTGCCGTTTGTGAAACGTCGGTCTTTTGAAACACTGCTTGCCCACCAGCAGCCGCGATGAGGGCAACGGTTTCTGCGCCCATCTCATCTTGAATATCGCCCACCACTACTTTGGCGCCTTCTGCGGCAAAGGAAAGAGCAATTTGACGACCCATTCCACTTGCTCCGCCAGTAACGAGCGCAACCCTATTGAGAAAACGTTGTTGTGTCATACCGCATTATTCCGCAGTAATGGCCTCTGCAACGGGTTGGACATTTGAGTTGCGCGTACGCACCACAACTCCCACTGCAATGAGCATGACGACGGCGCCCACAACCTGCAAGGTCTGCATGGATTGGCTGTAAATCATCCAGGCACCAGCCATGGAAATAGCTGGGCTCAATAAGTTAATGAGCGATACCAGAGTAATGTCGAGATAACGCGTGGCCCACGTGATGAGTGTGTGCCCAATGAGCCCAGGAACAATGACTTGGGCGGCAATGAGCCACCAGTCGTTGCCATTCACCGACGAAAAATCGGCGCCGACAATGATGGCGACAGGAACAAGCACCAGTGTTGCCACTAAAAAGACCGCCGCCAGGAACGAGCCGGCGTGTGTGCCTGCATCTCGAGCTCTTTTTGCCACAACGAAATATGCGCTCCACACCACCAAGTTGATGAGTGCGTAAAGGTCGCCGCTCAGGCCTGCTTCGCTGTTTGCTTCCGCAGCAAGCACCACCATGCTCACGCCGCCAAGCGCAACCACGCACATGCAGATACGCAACACCGTTGGGCGCTCGCCGAAAAGCCTCGGGGCTACAAGCAACATGAGCACTGGTTGCAATGCAGAAATGAGAGTGGCGTTAGCAATTGATGTGTGCTGAAACGACATGAAACCGCTCAGCATCGAAGCAGCGAAAAGTACGCCAGGCACAAAGCACTTCTTCACCATGTCGACAGAAAGCCGACCACCCGACATGTAAGCCGACAAGGTCATGACGGGGACCGACATCAAAAGCCGGATGGGAGTAAACGCTATGGAAGGTGCAGTGATGCCACGCACGAAAAGCGGACCAACGCTCCACGCAATAACTGCTGCGATGCAGGCGAGC
Organism: Actinomycetota bacterium; assembly: GCA_026393585.1. Lineage (GTDB taxonomy): Bacteria > Actinomycetota > Acidimicrobiia > Acidimicrobiales > Ilumatobacteraceae > F1-20-MAGs119. Next base: position 524 of record JAPKZV010000191.1, on the reverse strand, counting down.
AAAGCAAGTTCGTGTTGTGGCCCATCAGTTTCGTGTTGGGTCTCTTGGTGGCGAGCCACTATTTCTTACTGTCGCCAGCAAGATTCACTCGCAACACAAGAATGCCGTCTTCAATAGACACTTCTGCATCACCAATAATTGCAAAATCTTGAAAGTCGGTTTGTGCTTGATTGAGAAATGCTTGACGCTCTTCACCAGCTACAGGTGGCAAGGGGCGGCGCTTTACCGATGCTGCTCGCTCTTTAAAGCGTGCGATCATTTCGTTGGGGTCAAATGCTGCCATGAGTTCAAATTACAAGGTTTAACGCTAGAGAAGTGGATCTACCGTTTTTACTGGTGCCGGAGCTTGCGCCGCTGGCACTTCTTCTCGTTCAATGAGTCGAGGCTTCTTTTCTTTTTTCACCCGAATGTCGGGAGCAACATTGACGGGTTCATGCTGCAAGGCAACAGGCAGGTCTTCTGAAGTACTTGTGGGGCGCACCATGTTGAGCAGGAATGCACGGTCGACACCTTTGCTTTTCAGG
>JAPKZV010000078.1 GCA_026393585.1 Actinomycetota bacterium | reverse complement strand
GTTCTTTCCTTGAAAGGCGCCGACGCGGGTTCCCTGAGTTATGTCACCACGGCACAAATGATTCCGCTTGTGCTTTTTCTGATTGTCGGCGGAGTTGCCGCTGACCGGTTTGGACGTTCACAACTCGTAGGCATTACCGACATCATTGGTGGTGTTGTTGTGGCAATTAGTGCCATTGCATTTTTAACTCATCATGCTTCCATTCCACTTCTTTGCATTAATGGTTTTATCTTTGGCGTCCTCAACGCCTTGTGGTATCCCGCATTCAGTGGGCTCATGCCACTCATCGTTCCTGAAAAGCAATTGCAGTCGGCAAATTCACTTTTAGGAGTTGGTGCCAACTTAGGTTTCACTCTTGGTGCAAGCGTTGCAGGCATCATTGTTTCTTCCGCGGGTTCAGGGTGGGCCATATTGTGCGATGCGCTGAGTTTTATCGTTGCTGGCTTTTTAGTTTTCGCATTGCATTTGCCAAAAGGAATGGACAACGATTCCACAACTGAACGTGTCACCATTTTTCAACAACTGCGCGAGGGTTGGTTTGAATTCTCTTCACGTCGATGGATCGTGATTGTTGTAGTGTGTTATGCCTTCTACAACATGGCCTTTGAAGGATTCCTTGGAGTGTTGGCACCAGTGCAATCAAAAGAAGCTCTACACGGCGCAACCGACTTGGGATATATGATGCTGGCATTTGGCGTCGGTGGAGTTCTCGGCATGGGCGTTGCCATCAAGTGGCGACCCACTCACCCATTGTTGATAGCTGTCGCAATATTGCCAGCGGCGGGCATTTGGATGTTGTCGCTTGCCGTTCCACTGCCACTTCTTATGCTCATGCTTGCGGCGTGTGCTACGGGTATCTCAGTGGATCTTTTCTACGCTTTGTGGCTCACCGCACTGCACATGCATGTTCCACAAGATGCCCTGTCGCGTGTTGGTTCCTACGATGCTTTTGGTTCCTTAGTATTTGCCCCCGTTGGGCTATTTCTCGCAGGACCCCTCACCCACCTCATTGGGGCAAAGTCAGCACTTCTATCGGTGGGCGTCTTTGCGCTCGTTACTTGCCTTATTCCACTCTTTTCACATGAGGTACGAACATTAAAAAGTGGGCCCAGCCCCGCCCATCGGCAAGAATAGAAACATGGCAGTTGCAACATCGGCTCAACAAGGCATCGTTACTCTCGACCTTGAAGGAGTCTTGGTACCTGAAATTTGGATTGCAGTTGCCGAAAGCACCGGTATTCCCGAACTGCAGCGCACTACCCGTGACGAGCCCAATTACGACCTGCTCATGAAAGGTCGCATTGGAATTCTCAATCAACACGACCTCACCATGAGTCGTATTGAAGAGGTCATTGCAGGCCTGTCTCCCCTCCCCGGAGCTGTGGAGTTTCTCAACGAATTACGTACACGCACACAGGTCATCATTCTTTCTGACACCTTTGAGCAATTTGGCCGCCCGCTCATGAAGTTGTTGAACTGGCCAACACTTTTTTGTCATCGCCTCATTGTGGAAAATGATCGGATTGTCGATTTTGAATTGCGCCAGGCCGATCAGAAACGACACGCAGTGAATGCATTCAAGAGCCTCAACTACCGCGTTGCTGCCGCAGGCGACTCATACAACGACACCGCAATGCTTGGCGCAGCAGATGCTGGCTTTCTCTTTCATGCACCGAGCAACATCACCGCAGAGTTTCCGCAGTTTCCTGCGCTGAACACCTACGACGAATTATTTGCTCATCTCACCACAGCACTCAACTGCTAGCAAGTACCGAGCCTTAGGGCTGATAGCTCGACAAGAAGTTGCCCAAGCGCTCAATAGCTTCAACAAGGTCAGCGGCCCACGGCAATGTAACTATGCGCAAGTGATCGGGAGTTGGCCAGTTAAAACCAGTTCCTTGCACTACAAGCACGCGTTCTGCTCGCAGAAAATCGAGCACAAACTTGCGGTCGTCCACAATGGGGTACACCTCGGGGTCGAGACGTGGGAAAACGTAGAGCGCACCCTTTGGCTCA
>JAPKZV010000201.1 GCA_026393585.1 Actinomycetota bacterium | reverse complement strand
GGGTGTGTGCATGGCGGGTTCATCGCCGCAGCGTTCGATGAAGTGCTGGGCATTACCCAATCGTTAACGGGGAACCCTGGAATGACAGGGCAGCTAACGGTGCGCTATTCCTCGCCGACACCGCTGAATGCCGACCTTGTTTTTGAAGGGCGAATTGACCGCATCGAAGGCCGCAAGATTTTCACTGTTGCCACCTTGATGAATGGTGAAACCAAGTGCGCAGAAGCTGAAGCTCTTTTTATTTCGATGCGACCCGAGGTGTTTGAGCGTCTACTTCGTATTCGGCGTGGTGAACTGAGCGAGTAGCGGCAAGAGGCTGGGTGCGAGTGACTCGGCAGTGAGTGCACCAAAAATAGAAGCAAGTTCTTCGGGGGATGTGGGCAATTCTTTTTCGAGCCGCGCAAGTATTGCATCGTTGCAAACGCCCACCTCTGTGGTGTTGAGTTGACGAGCACGCTCTTTGCGCCATGCGCGTAGTGCACCTTTCGGAGTGGCGGCGCTGATGGCTTTTGCATATTCCATGATTTCTTCAGGCATGCGCGCTGTGGTGGTTTCACCCAAAGGAAGATTCACAAAGTATTTGCTGGGGTTGGCTTTACGACTATTGCGCTCCGCAGCATGTGTAACAAAAAGCTTTTCGGCAGCGCGAGTAATGGCAACGTAGGCCAAGCGCACTTCTTCGGCTTTTTGCGCTGCTGTACGTGAAGAAGAGTGAGGGAGTAAACCTTGTTCTGCCCCGGCAATGAATACGGTATTCCATTCACGACCTTTGGCAGCGTGGAAAGTGAGTAACTCGATGCCGTCTTCGCCGAGGTTGGTGCGTTGACCAACAGTAGAGAGCCACGACATGAACATGGAACCATGTGCTGCACCTGTGGGGTGATCTTGAAGAAACTCATTGACCTGTTCAGATAAGAGAAACTCTGGCGAGTCGGGATCTGATGCCATACGAAGTTCTAACGCCCAGTCGGCAAGTGCATAGCGATGAGTGAGCGCAGCTACTTCTTGGAGCAAGGGAGCAACGACCGCTGATTGACCACGCGTGAGAACCGGGATGTGGTGTTTCTTCAATGCACCAGCAACAATTTCGCGCTGAGTGTTGGTGCGCACAAGTACAGCGATATCGCTCCATCTGGCTAGAGAACGGTGGGCTTGGGTGGCAAGCAGTGCAATGCCATTTGCTTCGTCGTGCTCGTTGGCGTAGCCCTGAACAGTGATGGCATCGCCATCGAGTTTGGTGGAACGTGCCGTTGCAGGAATGCCGTTGTTGGTGAGAACATGCAATCCGGCGGCAACAATGACAGGCGAGCAGCGATAGTTGTTCACCAAGTGCACGATGTGTGCGCCACCGAGTTTTTCGGGCAGAGTGTCGAACAGTGAAGGTTCGGCACCGTTCCAGCCATAAATAGATTGCAATGGGTCGCCGACTACAAAGACGTCGCGGTTTTTGCCACGTAGAGCAGAAAAGAATGCAAATTGTTGCGGGTTCATGTCTTGTGCTTCGTCAACAAGAAGATGTCTGTATCGCCACCTTGTTGCTTCGGCGTAATCGAAATCGTTGGCAATGTCGTGTGTGGTGCGCGAGAGAAGGTCGCCCAAGTCAACTACACCACGTTTGATTTTGGTTTTTTCGTATTCAGAAAAGACCTTTTCTAGATCTTCCGGCTTGGCAGTGGTGGTGCGTTTAGCGGCAGTTGCAGCTGCGGTGTATGCCTGCGGTGTTAATGCTCGGGCTTGTAGCCATTCCAGTTCACCGAGTGCTTCGTTAATAGCGACACGCGAGCGAATGAACTTGATGGATTCATTGACAATGCCGTAGCGGTTGGTGAGCACTGTGGGCAGTGGGCGACCTTGGTCGGTGTAGCGCTGGCGTAAGAGAGCAAAGGCAATGGCGTGGAAAGTGCCG
>JAPKZV010000245.1 GCA_026393585.1 Actinomycetota bacterium | reverse complement strand
CCAATTCGCAGTTGGTCGAACATATTCACGTCGAGCATGTCTGTTCCGTTTCCTTAAAGATCGTTTTAATTGATGAGATAGAGGTCATTTGTGTACAAGAAGTTTCTAGAAGGCACGCTCGCGGCGGCGCTCGCGGTCGTCGTCATCGGTGCCGCGTTCTGGGCGGCTGATGTCGATGCCAAGAGCTTCTGTTGCGCGGAAGATGTCGTCGTCCATGTTGCCCATTTCAATTTCGGCACCATCGGCTGCGAGTACTTCTACGTCGAGGCAGAGAGCTTGCATTTCCTTCATGAGAACTTTGAAGCTTTCAGGAATTCCGGGCTCAGGAATGTTTTCGCCCTTCACGATTGCTTCATAGACCTTCACACGTCCGAGAACATCGTCTGACTTGATGGTGAGCAGCTCTTGCAAGCAATATGCCGCACCGTAGGCCTCGAGTGCCCACACTTCCATTTCGCCGAATCGCTGACCACCGAATTGTGCTTTACCACCAAGTGGCTGCTGGGTGATCATGGAGTATGGACCAGTTGAACGAGCGTGAATCTTGTCGTCAACAAGGTGAGACAGTTTCAAGATGTACATGTACCCGACAGTGACCGGGTTGTCATAGGTCTCGCCTGTGCGACCATTGCGAAGAACGGTCTTACCAGTCTTTTGGATGAGACGTTGACCATCGACACCATCTGGAGTGATGTTTTCCAAAATTGTTTGGATGGTTGGATGCGAGTTATGCGGGTCTTCCTCGTCCCAATGCGCACCATCGAATACTGGTGTTGCAATGAAAGTTGCAGGAGGAGTTGTTGGACGCGTTTTCTTTTCTGTTCCACGAATTGGAGAACCAATGGTGTTACCAGAGTTGGTTTTTGGATCGGTCCAACCCCAACGTGCGCAATAACCAAGGTGAGCTTCAAGAACCTGGCCGACGTTCATACGTGAAGGAACACCCAGTGGGTTCAAGATGATGTCGACAGGAGTTCCGTCGTCCATGTATGGCATGTCTTCAATAGGAAGAATCTTGGAGATAACACCCTTGTTACCGTGGCGCCCTGCAAGTTTGTCACCCACGCTAATTTTGCGCTTCTGTGCAACATAAACACGAACGAGTTGGTTTACACCTGGTGGCAATTCGTCACCATTCTCACGCGAGAACACTTTGACGTCGATGATTTTTCCGCTTTCGCCATGAGGCACCTTCAAGCTGGTGTCACGAACTTCGCGAGCTTTTTCACCGAAGATGGCACGGAGCAAACGCTCTTCTGGTGTGAGTTCTGTTTCACCCTTAGGTGTTACTTTGCCCACCAAGACATCGCCAGGACCAACTTCAGCACCAACACGAATGATGCCGCGGTCGTCGAGGTCGCGAAGAATGTCGTCGGACAAGTTAGGAATGTCGCGGCTGATTTCTTCTGCACCCAATTTGGTATCGCGTGCATCGACTTCATGCTCGTGAATGTGGATAGAAGTCAGCACGTCGTCTTTCACCAAACGCTCAGACAAAATGATTGCGTCTTCGAAGTTGTAACCCTCCCATGGCATCAGAGCCACGAGGAGGTTTTTACCGAGAGCAAGTTCGCCAAGGTCGGTACTTGGACCATCGACCATGAGGTCGCCCTTGTTGACTTTTTGTCCTTCACGTACACGCACCACTTGGTTAATGCAGGTGTCTTGGTTTGAACGGCGGAACTTGGCGAGGTTGTAACGCTTTTTGCCAAGCGTGTCGTACTGAACAGTGATGCCACGACCAGAAACTTCTGTCACAGTTCCGTCGTCGAGGGCCAACAAAAGATCGGCACCGTCACGGCCTGCACGCAATTCCATTCCGGTTCCGACATACGGTGCTTCTGCACGAATAAGTGGAACTGCCTGGCGTTGCATGTTGGCACCCATGAGTGCGCGGTTTGCGTCGTCGTGTTCGAGGAACGGAATGAGTGCGGTTGCTACCGAAACAATTTGTTTCGGCGACACGTCCATGTAGTCAACTTCGGTTCCGGGAACCAACGCGATGTCGGTGGTAGCACCGAAGAACGACTCGGCTTCCAACATTTTGCGCAAGTCTTCAAGGCTGGCTGTTTGTGGAGAGCGACGCACCAACACGCGCTCGGCTTTGAATGTTCCGTCGGTATTCAACGGAGTATTTGCCTGAGCAAGTGTGTAGTTCTCTTCTTCGTCGGCTGCCATGTAAACGATTTGATCGGTAACAACACCGTTGACAACTTTGCGATATGGGCTCTCGATGAAACCGAATTCGTTCACGCGAGCAAAGGTGCTGAGTGCACCAATCAGACCAATGTTTGGACCTTCTGGTGTTTCAATTGGGCACATACGTCCGTAGTGAGAGAAGTGGACGTCTCGTACTTCAAAGCCAGCGCGTTCGCGAGAGAGACCACCGGGTCCGAGTGCTGACAAACGACGACGGTGAGTTAACCCAGACAATGGGTTGACTTGGTCCATGAACTGCGACAACTGAGATGTTCCGAAGAACTCTTTAATGGAAGCAACAACTGGACGAATGTTGATGAGTGTTTGCGGTGTGATTGCTTCAACGTCTTGCGTGGTCATGCGTTCTCGAACAACACGCTCCATACGCGACAAACCAATACGTACCTGGTTCTGAATGAGTTCACCAACAGAACGAATACGACGGTTAGCGAAGTGGTCTTGGTCGTCGAGGCGATAACCAGGCTCTTGCTTCACGAGGTGCAACATGTAAGAGATGGTGGCAAGCACTTCACACTTAGCAAGCACTGGCTGATCTACTGCAGGCAAATCGAGCTGATCGGCAGTGAGGCCGAAGTTCTTTTGCAAG
>JAPKZV010000082.1 GCA_026393585.1 Actinomycetota bacterium | reverse complement strand
AAGTGTTTATTAAGCCTTTGGTGATGTGGATGTGGATTGGCGGAGGAATGATGGCGGTAGGTACCTTGCTTGCCTTGTTGCCAGGTCGTCGCCGGCGGCCCACCGATGCAGTTTCTGCACACATTGATTCAGGCAAGAGCCTCAATGCGTAATTCTCGTATTGCGCGCAATGTTGCTATTGCAACGAGCGTTGTCGTTCTTGCGTTTTTTATTTTGCTGGTGACCGCGAAACCTCGAGGAGAGCGGGGTATTTCAACACCGCTACTCGGCAATCCTGCGCCTGCAGTTTCTTCTCCTTTGGTGGGCGGCGGAAACTTCGATCTTGCTCGCCGTAAAGGATCCTGGGTGGTGTTGAATTTTTTCAATAGCACGTGTGTTCCATGCCGTGCCGAGCATCCTCAACTTGTTGCTTTTGAGAAGAATCAGAGCACTCAAGACAACGGTGTTGAGTTGGTCACCGTGGTGAATGACGACAGCGATGCGGCAGTTGCTGCGTTCTTTGAAAAGAATGGCGGAGACTGGCCAAAGGTAACCGACCCAGACGGCGCCATCGCGGTGGCCTTTGGTGTGGCCAAAGTTCCTGAGACATGGGTCATTGACCCTTCGGGTTTTGTGCGGTTGCGCATCGCGGGTGAAGTGACGAATGATTTCTTGTCGGCAAAGATGGCCGAGTTGCAAAGAGAATTGGCTGCTCCATGAAAAAATTGAATTCATTGCCCATCTGGATTCTGATGCTTTTGCTTACTGTTGGATTGCTGGCATTTGGCACTCTGCGCGATAGAGGGCCACTCACGCAGCAGGGTCGTATCGACGCCATCTCGAAGCAGTTAGCTTGCCCTACATGCAATGGTGAAAGCATCTACGTGAGTCGAGCACCTGCCGCAGAAGCGATTCGCAATGAAATTGCCAGAGAAGTTGCATCTGGGCAAAACAGCGACGACCAGATTGTGGCTGTTATAGAAAACAGTTTTCCTGGAAGCGTCTTGTTGCCGCGAACTGATGGAGTGGAATCGTTGATATGGATTCTTCCCGTTGTTGCCTTGGTGGGTGGACTCTGTGTTTTGGGTCTTGTCTTTCGCCGCTGGAAAAATGCATCACTCGCCCACGCATCAGATGAAGATTTTGCCATTGTTGAAGCCGCTTTTTTGAAAAAGAACGACGTCACAGATGACGAGAATGTATGAGCAGTGAAGATCGCGACTTTTTGTTTTCATCGTTAGAAGATCTTGAGCGTGAATACGCAGCGGGCGATATGGACCTCGCCGACTATGAAGCTCTCAAAAGTAGTTACGTAAAGCGCCTTGCCGACGTTTTGCGCGATACCGAAGTAAGCGATGAACTTCACGAAAATACAGATGTCATTCCAACTCGTAATAGGAAAAAACTCGTTCTCACAATTGCTGCAGTTACATGTATCGCAGTTGGCCTCGGAGTGCTTGTAGCGCGTCAGTCGGGCCAGCGTCTTCCTGGGCAAACATTGTCGGGAGGCAGTCCAAACAACACGGCAGGTTTACTTGCTCAAGCTCGTCAGTTGAACTTCAGCGACCCGATTACGGCAATCAAGATCTATAGCGAGGTGCTGAAAACTCGCCCCGATGAAGTCGAGGCACTTACGTATCGCTCGTGGCTGCTGGCTCTCACCGCACGCGACGCATCTGATGACATTCGTACCGCAGCAGTGCAAGCCGCCATTGTGGGCCTTGGCAGAGCGACGCTCATCGACCCCGATTACCCAGATGCCCATTGCTTTTTAGGAATTGTGAGCTATCGCTTTGCCGCCGATACGGTCACGGCAAAATCGGAACTAAAGAAGTGCCAAGAGGCAAACCCACCAGCAGAAGTACAAACATTTGTGGACGCAATAGTTGCGGAAGTGAACGCATCCGAGTGAGACTCTCTAGGTGGGATTCTTTGAACGCAATCGACAAGAACTAGAGGCTCTGGGCTTCGACCCTGCACGATTGCCGCCAGGGCAGTACCTCACTGAACGCTTTCCTGTTCTGCATGTAGGCGATGTTCCGACGTATGCGCCTAACGAGTGGAGCCTGCGGGTTTTTGGTGCAGTTGACAATGAGTTCACTTTGACTTTCGATGAACTCAAGGAAATGCCGAGCATCACTATTGAAACCGATATTCACTGCGTCACCAAGTGGTCAAAGTTTGACACTCACTGGACCGGCGTGCGGGTGAAAGATATTTTTGCTCGGGCAGGTGTGCATGC
>JAPKZV010000224.1 GCA_026393585.1 Actinomycetota bacterium | reverse complement strand
CGCGAAAGTGATTTGACCATTACCCGCAGACACACTTCCTAACACCGGTGCCACAGCCAAAGGAGTCACCGCACCAGAAGCACTCGACGCAACACCCGTGCCAGCACTATTACTTGCCGTCACCGTGAATGTGTACGCAACACCATTACCCAAACCTGTCACCACACACGACAACGGACCACTCGACCAACTACAACTCTGACCACCAGACGAAGTGACCGTGTACGAAGAAACAGATGCACCACCATTCACCACAGGTGCAGTCCACGACACTGTTGCCTGACCAGCACCACCAACACCCGACACACCAGTAGGCGCACCAGGCGTAGTTGCAGGAATGACCCCCGATGAAACCGAGGAATGCTGACCCGAACCAACTGCATTTGTTGCTGCGACTCGGAAAACATAAGAAGTACCGTTAGAGAGGCCAGTCACCGATGCAGACGTAGCCGTTGAAACTCCGTCGGTAAAGGTCACCCACGTTGCGCCAGAGTTTGACGAATACTCAATGGCATAATCAATAACTCCGGAACCCCCAACAGCAGTCGGCGCCGACCACGTGAGAGAAACCGTGCCGTTGCCACTTGAACCCGAAACCGAAGTAGGCATTCCGGGCACCGCCGCCGGCACTACTGACTGTGATGCACTCGATGGGTTTCCTTCGCCAACGCTGTTTGTTGCCGACACAGTGAAGGTATACGACGTGCCATTGGCAAGACCGAGAACATCACAATTCAGCGGGCCACTCACCCACACGCAAGTGAGCCCGCCAGGATTTGACGTAACGGTGTAGCGCGTAATGGTTGCCCCATTGCTCGCCGGAGCAACCCAAGACACACTGGCGAATTCATCGCCACGTTCAGCCAACACTGAAGTGGGCACTCCAGGCACGGCGGCTGGTACTACCCCAGCAGACATCGCTGATGTTTCACCAAGACCCACAGCATTCACTGCAACAATTTTGAAGTAGTAGGTAGTTCCATTAGTCAGCCCCGTCACTGCGGCAGTCCTATTCGTTGAAACTGGTTCCGAGAACGTTATGAATGGTCCGATAGAGAACGCTGAATACCAAACTTGGTAATCGGTAATTTCCGTCCCGCCATTTTGGAGCGGAGCAGACCACGATAGATTCACGCGACCATCACTAGAGGTACCTACTACAGACATTGGTGCACTTGGTGTGGTGACTGGGATAGCAGAAGCAGAAGCCGCCGATTCCACACTCGTGCCAGCACTATTCGTTGCCGACACAGTGAAGGTATATGAACGGCCATTCGTTAATCCGGTGACTATGCACGTAGGTGCCGCCGTACTGCCCGCTTGCACCGTGAACGTGCACGAATGAACTCCTGGCGAAGAGGTAACAAGATACGAAGTGATGTCCGCACCGCCGTTTGAACTTGGCGCCAACCAATTCACTGTTACTTGGGCGTTGCTTGCCACAACCGAAACAGATCGTGGTGCGCTTGGTGGGAACACAGGCAAGGTGTAACTCATCACCTGACGTATTCCCGTTTTTGATTGTGGTTGAAAAACGGCGAGTTGATGAGTTCCCGGCGACAACGACGCAGGAACTCTTCCCGACAACGAAATAGAACCAGATGCGTCAGCGAGTGCCGTATCTAACACCGACGGCGTAGAGGCAACTATGAGCTGCACCCATTGTCGAGGAACGAGACCGGAATAGCGGACCGTTACTTCATCGCCCGGGCTAAATGATGACGAAGCTCGCAATGGTTGAGCGGGGTTAACAGTTGGCAACGCCAAGATGTCACCTTCGCTCGGTGCCGCCGTTGGGGCCACTGGAATTGTTGTTGTTGTGGTTGTCGGCGCAACTGTTGTTGTAGTGGTTGGAGCCACCGATGTTGTGGGTATCGGAGCCGCAGTGGTAGTCGTTGTTGTTGGCGCCACAGTGGTCGTCGTTGTTGTTTCCACCGTTGCAGTTGACAAATCTGGCTTGCCAGTAAATTCACGTGCATCTGGTGGAGGAAGTCCCGCCTTCACTAAAGGCGCATCTAAAACTTCAGGTAATTTTGTCGTGGTCTTTTGATTCTCCAACTGACCCTGCTGACGAGTTGTATTTTTCTCTCCGCTGTCAGAAACCACGAGATGCTCTGTTTCTGTTGGCGACACCTGAGTGAACACTTCATACTTTGCGCCTTCTGTGGCGCCATTCGCCGAACCAGTACGAACATCAATAGCGGGCGCTTCTTCTGAAGTTTTAAATTCAAGCGCCTCACCTTCATCGGTTGTAATTGTGACAGTGATGCCACCCTCAGCCACGCTCACTGTGTTGGTATTACCTGCCGATGAAGCCACAGTGTCTTCATTAGAAAGCGTGAGGCCAACTTGCGGGTCGTCAACAGCAACTTGTCCGTCTGAAATCTGAATCTCCACTGAAGGCGCTGTTGACTGCGCATCAATTTCAAAAATCGCTTGCGGTGTCACACCAATGACACGAGCAGTTGAACCAAGTCGAATGGAAGCACCTTTACCACTCAAGTTTGTAAAGACGAGATAATCGGTCGGCCCTTGTCGTGAGGCATCGGCTACATCAGGGCGAGGTGGAAGCGCAGAGCGCAGCGGGCGCACCACGCTTTCTCCTACCAGTTGCGAACCTGCTGTCAGCTCACCGTCGGCGGACTGAATGGACCAGTCAGGTTTTGCCGAACGAATCAGCAACAACGACTTCTGTGCCCCCACCTTGCCGTCACAGAATGGGCACGTGCCATTGACCCGGGCATCGAGAGGGGTGATATCAAGATCGCCCTTCCCTCCCTGCCATACCTGTGGGTCAGATGCTGGGTCGGCGCCAGAAAACGAAAACTGCCAGGTTTCTTTTGCGAGATTCACTTCGACGTAGCGATCCATTCCTGGCCAGTTCGAGTCGTAGACCATGATCTGTGCAATATCAACTGAAGGAAACTCCACGGCGTAAGGAAGTACTGCGTGGCCACCGGAGTCGGTATAAACGCCCAAGGTAAATTTGGGCGCGCCAACCTTCAATGAATCCACTAATGCATTAACAATTTCCGACGGACGCTTTTTTGCCCACCCTTTAGTTGCCTCTTGAGTTTCATTGAGAAATTGGGTAGCAAATGCGCGCATGATGGCATGCGTAATTTCATCTTGCTGCGCAAGCGTGATTGTCTTTGGTAATTCCTTGCCAATGAATCGCGTAGAGGCAAGAACTGCGAGCCCTTCGCAGTGACCCGACACACGCGCTTGGTTGACCATGCGTGCCCATGCGCGTGCTTCAGCCGACAGTTCACAATCTCCACTGGTCTGCACACAAATTTCAGACCCAGAAGAGAACATCGTCGATACATCGTTTGCATTGAATTCAGCTGGTGTTGCAGCCGCGCCAAAGTTGGGAAATGCAAAACCATCTGGGTTTGGTTTTGCTCCGCTATCTACTTCTCCTGCAGGCAGTGCAGCGTTCTTCGCAGGTAGCGAATTATTCGAAGCAGCACCGCCGCCACCGCATGCGGCAAGGAGTAGAGCAACTCCCAAAGCGGTCAAGCCGCCCGCCACCACAGACCGAATATGCATTTAATGTAAATCTAGTAGTAAAAAGACCATATTTCAGGTCGGCGAGACCCTGAATCTGTTGAAAGATAAGGCTTTTAGCCCTATTGAGTAGCAATACTCGCACGAAATTCGCCTTCAGCGATACGCGCAGCAATTTCGGGGTTTGGTTCGTCAAGACGTTCCAAGGTCACCCCACGAATTTCACCGGTGAAGCGATACACATGTGAGTACTTTCCTACCGGCGCACCCGTGTCCATTCCGATGTCGAATGACTCTCCACTCATCGAAAAAACAATGGGGACTGTCCGTTCTACGCGAGCGTGAGCAACTGCTTTTTCGTCAACAAGCAACACGGCATCACCACCAGCACCGAAGCCGCCGTCGTACACAAAGTCAACAATGACTTCATGTGCACCTGGTGAAAGCGGCGTAGAAGAACGCGCTACAAAATGATCATGGCCCATCCAGTTGTAGTGATACACAGGGCAACCAGCATCGTCTAAGTACAACGACCATCCGGCCATATTTCCGCCTTGGCAAGCAATCACCCCGCGCTCTCCCCCATCACCCACTTTGATATTGGCAGTGATACGAAAAGAACAGTTTTTTAAGTTCACTACAGAACGTTCAGGCATCCGAATGTGCGCCGCGGTGTATGTGCATTTCTTCAGGCCACCCAAACTCTCTGGCGGCAAGATGGGCATTCCTAATGCCGAGATGGGTTCACGCAGCGGGTACACATTGTGCTGCACAGCAACTTCGTCGAACATCTCTCGCAACGCTCGTAATTTTTCCGGATATTCAAGAGCCAGGTCGTTGCCTTGAGAGAAATCTTCTCGAATGTTGTAGAGCTCCCATTTTTCCTCTGGCCCGTTAAAGGGAAAAGAACCGAATCTGTTCCAAGGCACGCGGCCGTGATAACACGAGGCAATCCAACCATCGTGATACAAGGCCCGGTTGCCAAACATCTCGAAGTATTGGGTGGTTCGCAGGCTCTCTGCTTGCGGCGCATCGAGGGTGTACAACATCGACACCCCATCAACGGGCAATTGTTCGAGGCCATTCACGCGTGTTGGCATTTCAATGCCTGCTGCCGCCAAGATTGTTGGCATCACATCGACCACGTGATGGAACTGAGTGCGCAAGGTGCCGGTGTCAGCAATACGGCTAGGCCACGACAGCGCCATTGCGTTGCGAGTGCCACCAAAATGTGAAGCCACCTGTTTCATCCACTGGAATGGAGAGTCGAGTGCCCATGCCCAGCCAACGTTGTAGTGGTTCTCGCATCGCGCAGAGCCAAAGTCATCCATGTGTTCCAGCAGCCATTCAGGGTCTTCAGGAATTCCATTTTGAAATGATGGTGCACTCCACGCGCCGTGAATTGTTCCTTCTGCAGAAGCTCCGTTATCGCCAGTGACGTAAATAAACAGCGTATTTTCTGCAATTCCGAGGTCTTCTACCGCGTCGAGCAACCTGCCAATTTGTGCATCGGTATGCGCCAAGAAGCCTGCAAAAGTTTCCATCAACCTGCTGGCAACAGGTTTATAGCGGTCGGGGTAATCGGCCCACGAAGGAATCTCTTCAGGACGTTGAGTCAGCAAAGTTTCTGGCGGAATGACACCCGACTCCAACTGCCGCGCATAAATTTCCTCGCGCAATACGTCCCAACCGCCGTCAAAGTGTCCTTTGAATTTGTCGATCCACTCTTTTCCCACATGATGCGGGCAGTGCATTGCACCTGTTGCTACATAAGTGAAAAATGGCTTCTGAGGTTGCGAACTTTTCTGAATCTGCATCCACGAAATTGCCTGGTCAACGATGTCTTCAGTCATGTGGTAGTCATCACGACCTTCGTATGGCATCACCGGCGTGGTTTGGTCGAACAGTGGTGGTTCCCACTGCGAAGCCTCAGCATTGATGATTCCATAAAAGCGTTCGAAGCCCATTCCTGTTGGCCATCTGTCGAAGGGGCCTGCCAGTGTTTGTTCCCACATGGGGGTGAGGTGCCACTTTCCAAAACACGATGTGGAGTAGCCCGACTGCTTCAATATTTCTGCAACCGATGCAGCCTCTTTGGGTATCACACTGTCGTAACCAGGAAAAACATTCGCTGCTTCAGGAATTCCACCCATATGCACGGTGTGGTGATTACGCCCCGTCAACATTGCTGCTCGCGTGGGCGAACACAAGGCGGTGGTATGAAACTGGTTGTAGCGCAAGCCGTTCTTCGCTACTCGATCTAATGCTGGTGTTGGTACCGGTCCACCAAATGTTCCACACGTACCGAACCCCACGTCGTCAAGCAGCACGAGCACAATATTCGGTGCACCCGCAGGAGTTTGCGTGATGGGTATGGATGCGGGCTTCGACTCGGGAATAGTGGCGCCCATTTCACCCGCATATGGCGGAGTTGCATGAGGCAATGATGAATTCACGATGAAAAACCCTTATTCTCAAGCGCTTTTCGGAACCTATTCACGGCATCTGCGTTACCACTAATTGACACCGAACTCTCTGCAACCATGTCGCTCCACAACACGGAACCTTTCAAAAGTGCATGCAATGTTTTCTGCGACATCACCACTGTGCTGTCGGCGTTTGCCCCGGTAGTAGGAACTGCTACTCCATTACGCACATGCAAACCACAAAGAACATCATCAATGTGAAATGCAATGTGATGATTCATCCCGTCAATCGCCGATGGTTCAACAAGAACGCGCAACGTTGCAATGAGTTCATCGCTTGGCGTGGTTCGTAACACTCCAGAACTAAATGTGTGGCGCATAAACCGGTCCATTGGCATTGAGCCGTCAAGGTGCCTTGCGCGGGTAATAGCCCAGTTACGAATATTGGCAGCAGGTGTACGCTCGGCAATAACGCGTAAGCAGCTTGCAAGAAGTAAACGGTCTGCTGCTGTTACTTGCTCTGAACGCACTAGCCACGTTGCAAGCTCTGTAGCCCAACGAACATCGTTAGCATCAAGTGCGGCCTGCGCCTGGCGTACTACTTCCTCTCGCCCACCAAAGCCCGCAATCAGTTTTGCGCATCTTTCCTTTGGCTCTACAGGAAAGAGTTTTGATTCATCGCCATCAAACCAGCCACGCAGGCCAATGAATATTTGACGTAGATGATGTTCAACTACTCCGTAACGTTCAGCGGTGAGGTAGTCCTCGTCGTACAGGGCAGGTAATGAAATGCGCGAGGATATTTCATCCATCGTCCAACCTTTGTTGATTGCACGAACCGATTGATCCCACATGTACTGCAATGAGTCGCGGTAGCGAGTTGCCTTTTCACGAATATTGTCTTTGCCCACCAATGCAGGCCCATGTGTTGCCACCATGAAACTCGGCGACCAATTGATGATGTGGTCAATTCCAGGAATGAGTACTCGCGGATCGCGATATTCCTCGCCTCGAATAGCAAACACATTGAACACCGTTGGCCAAACGGAGTTGTGCACACATGTTTCCAATGCTGGGAAATACATATTCACCGAGTCATCGCAATCACTTGGCGAGTGTTTCATTTCCACTTTCAACCCAGCGATTGTCAATGATGCAGATTCCCCGACAGGGTGCGTAACGGGAAGATAACCAGGTGTAATGGTGCTAAATGCAGGGTTTCGATACCAAAATCCGAGACCTACGTTCACCAGGCCATCGGGCCCATCGGCGGGCATAGCAACCGCAAACTGTTCCACAATGCCACGCGCATAAGCAGGTGAAATTTCACCACTTGCCCGCGACTTGTTGTAAGCAATTTTTTCATGCCCATAAATGGGCAAAGGCGAAAGATGGTTTGCCTCTTTGAAAATGGCCGAAGTGCCTTCCACGTAATGAAAGTGGCTATAGATGACCGCCGCAATGGGTGCATCGGTTACTTCACGCAGACGGCGCAGCGCCTCTTGCATCTCTTCTTCAGACTCCCCGGTATCAATCGCAATCACGCCATCGGGGGCAAAGATGAAGGTCTGGTTCGACAGACCGTTGCCCACTAGGCACCACACGCCTTCACGCACTTCGTTGAAGCCGGCCTGCACCACTCCACTTTGGGCGAGGTGGTCGCGATGCACACGTTGCCCCCCAGGCGAAACCACAACATTCTTGCTGTGACTATCGAAACTTCTCGTTGGCAACGGATCTGTGGTTGACATTCACTCAGACTATGCGAATTTGCGTCTTGAGTAGTTTTGTGGAGCTGAGGGGAATTGAACCCCTGACCTCTTGCATGCCATGCAAGCGCTCTGCCAACTGAGCTACAGCCCCTAGTGGGACACCGAATCCTACCGAGAAGGTTCTTGCCACTCAACCTTGGGCACATCTTTATAGAGGCGCTCAATTTCATAGAAGCGACGCGTTTCTTCGGCAAACACGTGCACCACAACATCGCCATAGTCAACAAGCACCCACATTTGCTCGCGAATACCCTCGGTGCGAATGGGTGAACGGCCATAGCGCTCGCGCATTTGCGAGGTGACCTCGTCGGCAATAGCCCCTACCAAGCGTGGGTTGCTTGCACCGGAAAGAACGAAGTATTCGGTGATACCAAGTACTTCCCCAACGTGAAGTACAAGTACCTCATCGGCTTTTTTGTCGTCTGCGATACGGGCAATTTCGATTGCAAAGTCTTTTGACGACACGTCATAGTTCGGAACTTGGGTATCGGATGTATTGGTCACGAAGTTTGTTCACTTTCATCGACCGCAATTGAGGTCGTAGTGGTTATGCCGCCACCCGAAGGTTGGCCTGCGATGAAATCTCTAAAGTTGGTACCTAGAACGATACGGGCATCAACGCCTTCTACCTGCTGCGATACGCGCTTTGGTGTGAGCGGTCCGAAAATAGAGGAATAACCCTCTACCTCTGTCCGCACTGGCTCGTCGTTGTATTGCACAATGGTCTCAGCAATTGGCTCACCTGACACTTCACGCACCAAAACTACATTCACGCCCAACATCGATAAACGCAGCACGGCTTCACGCGTGATCGTGGCATCGGTGAATGCGCTATCGATTTGCACGTTGATAGATGCGTACAACGATGACACGGAAGAAGGAGCGACGCTTGCCACCACCATGATGACTTCTGCCTTATCGAGCGCATACATGTCGGAGTTGGTGGGGTTGAGTTCACCTTGAGGAATGGCATTAGCTGCAAATTGCCACACCTGCACTTCCCCTGTGAGTGTGCGTTGCAAAAAGTCTTGCACCGTGAGCGCAGGAGCAAGAGTGCTTCCAGTACTCACAGCTTCCGAAGTGGTAGTTACTACGATCTCGCTTGGTGCTTGTGCTGCAGTATTCAAACCTGCGCTAGCAATACCCACCCACAAAGACTTAACAATGGGAAGTCGATCAGACTCGGGTTGCCCCGCTTGGTTCGATGCAAGAATGCCCGCTACCTGAGCAGAAGTGAGCGTGTGCTTTCCTGCAGGAAGAATTTCTTGCATTCCTGTTGGCAAAAGTGTTTTCACTGCACGATCTATTTCCACATTCACATCGCGCTCTCCTGCGAGCAATGTGGCCATTTCTGCTTCTGTAACTGCAGCTTTTGCTGTGAACGTGACGTTGAGCAAACCTTCCACATCGGTAGTGAGCCCATCTAGACCGTTCAAGAGGTATGCATCACCAAGTCGCCGAGGCGCTTCGCCTGCAGCAACAACCGATGCTGAACCCACGGGAATAGAAACAATTGTTCCGCCTCGCCCGCCGGGCGCGAGAGCGATCATTTGCAGTGACGCAACGAACCCGTTGCCATCAACTACGGCAAGTAACGCTGCAGGCGTTGATGGAATCTTAATGACATTTTTATTGTCAACGCTGTCGCCATCGGTGGAATGCAATAACGAGTTCGCGGCCAACGCAAGACCTGACGGCAACATCACCATGCCAAGCAACCCACACAAAAATGCTGCAACTGTTCTGTTATGTCTACGCGAAGGTATTGCGGTCATAACTGCGAACCAACGCGCAGCCCGTACAAGCCGCGGTCACGAATGATGTCGATGACTGGTTCGGGCACGAGGTAATCGAGCGGGCGACCATCGGTCACACGACAACGCAGGTCGGTACTCGATACTTCAAGCCGCGGTACTTCAACATGGCGCCACTCATAATCTTGCGACAAAGTAACTGGCGACCCCGGCCTATCGATTACAACAAGGCTCGACATAGCCACCACTTCATTCACACGCTCCCATGTGTCGATGTGAGCTGCAGCATCGTCTCCCACAATGGTGAAGAAACGTGCACCTGCATATTTCACTCGCAACGTGGCCAGCGTGTCGGCGGTATAGCTTGGCCCACCGCGTTGCATCTCTTCAGAGCCTGCTTCCAATCCTTCGATACCCGCAACAGCTGCTTGCACCATGGCAAGCCGGTCGGCTGCTGGCGTGATGGGCCGGACTCCCGATTTTTGCCAGGGGTCATTTGCCACCATGAGGAGCACGAGGTCGAGGGCGAGGGCGTGCCGTACGTTCACAGCGGTCACGAGGTGCCCTACATGAGGGGGGTCAAAGGTTCCACCAAAGAGACCAATTCGTAAGGGCACAAGGCTGAAGTCTAAGCCAATAAAGGCTTTCGCGGTTCCGCGAGCCTCTCGGCAAAAAATCTGAAAATTTCTCGTGACAAGTTCCCAAAAGTGGTCTAATCTTGCCATTCCCCCGATAAAGGGCCTAGCCCTTCATCACATCCCCCCATCCACCCCTCTTACCTTCTTCTTATATGCATCGGTCATGCTGATGCAGACGTAATGCAACGACCCCCTGAATACCCCCTTAACGAAACCGGAAAAGAACATGAACGACGCAATTGGTCTCTATTTGAATGACATCGGCAAAGTAGCCCTCCTCACTGCCGAAGATGAACGCACCCTCTCGAAAGCAATTGAAAAAGGCCGCGAAGCTGCTGCCTTGTACGAAGCTGGCGAAAAGACCGCCGCTGTACGCAAAGACATGAAGGCCGCTGCTGTAGCAAAAGACCACTTCATTCGCTCCAACTTGCGACTCGTTGTATCTATTGCTCGCCGTTACCCATTGCCACAGGGCATGGACCTTCTCGACCTCATTCAAGAAGGAAACCTCGGCCTCGAGCACGCTGTCGACAAGTTCGACTGGCGCCGTGGATTTAAGTTCTCCACCTACGCAACATTCTGGATTCGTCAAGCAATTGGTCGTGCACTCGACCAAAAGGCCAGCCTCATTCGTATTCCTGGTGACCGTTCGGCAAGCTTGCGCGCTGCACTTCGTCAGTCATCTGGCGATGGCGAGAACCTCGATATTGGCAACGCAGAATTGCATCGCCTCACCACCCCGGTATCGCTCGACAAAACCGTTGGCGACGACGGCGACGCCACCTTGGGCGACCTCATGGATAACGGCCAGGGCACTCCTGAAGATGCCGTCATGGCACTTGTTGATGGCGAATTGCTCGATGAGCTTCTGGGCACCCTCGACGACCGTGCTCGCTACGCAGTAGAAGCCCGCTTTGGTCTTCTCGACGGCGAGCGCAAGTCTTTCCGCGAAGTGGGCGAAGCCTTGGGCGTCACCGCCGAAGCTGCTCGTCGCTTGGTGAGTCGTGCGGTCATTGGTTTGCGTGAAGATGCTGAACGCATCTATGCGGCCTAACCCTGCCGCTTAACCCAACCCCCTAAAGCTCGTTAATTCATTGCCGAATTCGGCATTGTTCTTACTACGCTAAAAACCCTTATGGCACGTACCTGGTCTCCCGATTCATGGCACACGTTCCCCGCTGAGCAACAGCCAGCGTGGCCCGACGATGCAGCTCTCTTGGGCGCATTGAAACAGGTATCTGCGTATCCCCCACTTGTCTTTGCCGGCGAAGCTCGTAACTTGCAAGTTGCCCTTGGTCATGTTGCCGCCGGCAATGCCTTCTTATTGCAAGCTGGCGACTGCGCCGAGAGCTTCGATGAATTTTCAGCGGTCAACATTCGCGAAAAACTCCGCGTCATTTTGCAAATGGCTGTAGTACTCACTTACTCAATGGGAGTTCCCGTTGTGAAGGTGGGCCGCATGGCTGGCCAATTTGCCAAGCCACGTTCCCAGCCGTTTGAAAAAGTGGGCGACCTCATGTTGCCCTCGTTCCGCGGCCACATTGTGAACAACGAAGCCGCCACTGAAGCAGCGCGCCAGCCAAACCCTGAACGTTTGGTTCAGGCGTACCACCAATCGGCAAGCACGCTCAACTTGTTGCGCGCTTTCACCAAAGGTGGCTTCGCCGATCTCAACCGTGTTCATGCATGGACCCAAGAATTCGTTGGCTCTTCACCTGAAGGTCAGCGCTATGAAGATCTTGCCAATGAAATTGAGCGTGCTCTTCACTTCATGCGCGCCTGCGGTGTTGACACCGAACACAATGCCAATCTGCACGAAGTAGACGTATTCACTTCACACGAAGCACTCATCTTGGGTTACGAAGAAGCACTCACCCGCCAAGACTCACTCACCGGCGATTGGTACGACTGCTCTGCACACATGTTGTGGATTGGCGAGCGCACACGTCAACTCGATGGCGCACACATTGAATTCTTGCGTGGCGTACACAACCCCATTGGTTGCAAAGTAGGGCCTACTGCAACCCCAGAGTTCGTTATTGAACTCTGCCAAGCATTAAACCCCACCCGTATTCCTGGCCGACTCACGCTCATTGCTCGCATGGGTGCCAACGACGTGGAAGACAAGTTGCGCCCGCTCTTGCGCGCTGTACGCGATGCGGGCCACCCAGTGGTATGGGCGTGCGACCCAATGCATGGCAACACCATTACTTCTACTGGTGGTCGCAAAACACGTCGCTTTGAAGACATCGTCACTGAAATTGCTGGCTTCGTTCGTGCACACCGCGCTGAAGGCACATGGCCTGGCGGTATTCACATTGAACTCACCGGCGATGCGGTCACCGAATGCTTGGGCGGCACCGACGCACTGAGCGACACCGACCTCGACGACCGCTACCAAACAGTGTGCGACCCACGTTTGAATGGCCGCCAGTCACTCGACTTGGCATTCCGTGTGGCCGAGCTCATTCGTTCTAATCTGAACGTATAGAGCTTCCCTCACTATGACCCAAACACTTTCTTCTTTCTCGCTCACTAACACTTGGCCCGTTGAGTTTTCTGCTGTTGCAGTGATTAATAGGCGCGGCGAAACATTCGTTCATGGCGACACAGCAAAAACTGTACGCATTGCGTCTGTGAGCAAACTCTTTACTGCGTGGGCAGCAATGATTGCCGTTGAAGATGGCACCATTGCACTCACCGACCCCGTGGGCCAAGAAGGTTGCACTGTTCGCCACTTGCTGTGCCATGCCGGTGGCTATTCATTTGATGGCGTGAATGCCATTACCTCACCGGAACGTAAACGCATTTATTCCAATACCGGAATGGAAATGTTGGCCGACCATATTGCACAACGCGCCGAGATGCCCTTTGATGAATACCTGCACGAAGCGGTGTGCGTGCCGTTGCATCTCACATCAACAGTGCTCGAGGGTTCCCCTGCAAAAGATGTGCGTAGCAATATTGCCGATTGCGCTTTGTTCACTGCCGAGTTGCGTCGCCCTACTCTTTTGTCGCGCGAAACCGTGCGCGACATGACAACCGCTCAGTTCCCTAGCCTTGAAGGTGTTGTACCTGGGCTTGGGCGATTCGACCCGTGCCCTTGGGGTTTAGGCCCAGAACTACGCGGCACAAAACAACCGCATTGGACTGCGCCAAGTAGCAGTGGCGCAACGTGGGGTCACTTCGGCGGAACAGGAACCTTTTTATGGGTCGACCCCGTTGCCGACGTTGCATGCGTCATGCTCTCGAATCGCGACTTCACCGAATGGGGTATGGAGTACTGGCCAGCATTCAATGAGGCAGTGCTGCGCGAAGCTTCACAACGCTAAAGAACCTTCATGACCACCGCGAAGCACCACAGCAAAGAAGAACGCGATACCGCAACAATCAGCGTCTTGATGTTTGCAGTATTTGCAACAGCGGTCTCGAACTCCATCATCTTTGCAGCACTAGGTGACCTTCAAGATAAGTACGGCTTTGGCGATGCAGGGCTAGGTCTCGTTGCTGGTATTGGTTTTTTTGTTGGACTCATCACTCAAGTTTTTCTGGCACCATTTGCCGATTCACGACAACCGAAAAATCTCATGGTGCTCGGTTTGGTTTTTGCATGCTGCGGTTCGGTCTTTTTCGCTTTCGGCAACACCCTCTGGCAATTCATCATTGCCCGCGCCATTGTGGGTATTTCATTTGGATGCACACAACCCGCAGCACGTGCCGTAGCTGCACACCTCGATAAAAACAGAGCAGCAGAACGACTCGGCCGACTTGCCGGAATGGAAACTGCGGGCATTGTGGGTGGCCCGTTCCTCGGCGGCATACTTCTCGACCCCCTTGGGCTTCGTTCAACGTTTCTCGTTTTTGCTGGAATCGCGCTCTTTGCAGCACTCATTTTGTCGGTGAAACATTTGCCGCAACTTGAGCACAGTTCAGAGTCAAAAAAACTCAGCCTGACGCTGTTCCGTTATCCCGGTGTACGTATTGCTGCGCTCACCACCATGAGCCTCTTCTTGCCGATAGGTGTTTATGACGCCTTATGGGATCGCTACCTCACCGACCGTGGAGCAACCAACTTCATTGTGGGTCTCTCATTTTTGTTATACGGATTGCCTTTTGTTTTGCTCTCGCGTTTCGGCGGAAGACTTGCCGATAAATGGGGAGCACTGCGCGTTGCGCTATACGCAATCTTTATTGTTGCACCCATTACGGGAAGTTACGGATTGTTCACC
>JAPKZV010000051.1 GCA_026393585.1 Actinomycetota bacterium | reverse complement strand
TGCTTTTTTGGCTGGTGCTTTCTTAGCAGGAGCTTTTTTGGCTGGTGCTTTTTTAGCAGGAGCTTTCTTTGCAGGTGCTGGAGCAGCTTTGCGAACTGTGTTCACTTTTGGTGCAGCAGCAACGCCAAGTGCGATGTCTTTGAAGCCCTTGAGTGCGGTGATCTTTGCAACGGTCTTTGCCTTTACTTTGATCTGTTCACCTGTGGCTGGGTTACGCGCCATGCGAGCAGGACGCTTGATTTTTGCAAATTTGGCGAACCCTGAAATGTTCACGATCTCGCCCTTGGCGACATTCGCGAGGATCACGTCAATGGTGCCTTCTACGAGTTTGGCCGCTGTCTTGTTATCGACATCGGTATGGGTGGCTACGGCTTGGATGAGTTCACGCTTCTTCATGCTTTTTAATGTATTGCAAACGAACACGCTGATCGTGGATACCTTGCACGTGCGAGGCAAAAAGAGGCGTAAAAGTAGGGGTAATTTTCGTAGTACATTTTCACCCATGATCAGAGTAAGCGTCTTGTACCCATCCGGCGAGGGGTCAACTTTTGACCACAACTACTACCGCACCGTGCATGTGCCGATGGCGGTGAAGGGGTGGAACCCGCTCAGTGCGCAGATCGACAAGGGTGTTTCTGGCCCGTACGAAGCCGCAGTGCATTTTGTTTTTCCGACGGTCGCAGCATTTGAAAATGCAATGGGAATGCCCGTAACGGCCGATTTAATGGCAGATTTGCCCAATTACACCAATATTTCTGCAGTTATCCAGGTGGCCGAGATTGTCGAAGGGTAATCAGGCATCGGGTCTTTTTCATGAAGTGAGTTTCCTTCACGGCAAGCCAATGCCGAATCGCTTCATGCTTGCCCCGCTCACCAATCAGCAAAGTCACGACGACGGCACATTGTCAGACGACGAAAAAAAATGGCTCGCCATGCGTGCCGAAGGTGGTTTTGGGCTCACTATGACATGTGCCGCCCACGTCCAAAAAGTTGGCCAGGGGTTTCCTGGGCAACTCGGTTGTTTTGGAAAAGAGCATGTTCCTGAGTTGCGGGTGCTGGCCAAGGCAATCAAAAAATCGGGCAGTTTGGCCTTTGTGCAGCTGCACCATGCAGGCAATAGGTCACCCCAAGAACTCATAGGGGCGCAACCAGTAAGTGCGTCAGACGACCCAGAAACAGGTGCTCGTGCGCTCACCACTGAAGCAGTGGAAGAGGTCATAGAAGACTTCATTGCTGCTGCAGTGCGATGCGACAACGCAGGTTTCGATGGTGTTGAGTTGCACGGCGCACATGGGTACCTCATCTGCCAGTTCTTGTCGAGTGAACTCAATACTCGCACCGACCAATTTGGTGGCTCGCTAGAAAATAGAGCACGCGTGCTGCTGAATATCATTGATGGCATTTACACGCGGTGCCGACCCGACTTCACCGTTGCTGTGCGGTTGTCACCAGAACGATTTGGCATGAAGGTTGCTGAAATTTGTGAGGTGTACTCATGGTTAGTGGCGAGCAAAAAAGTTGACATCATCGACATGTCCCTGTGGGATGTGAAAAAAGAAGCACGTGACGAGGGTTATGTGGGGCAAAAACTCATCGATATTTTTGCGGCGCTACCACGCGGTGATGTGCGTCTTGCCGTTGCTGGCAAAATGATGGACCCTGCCGATGCCGAGTTTGCATTGTCGTCGGGCGCCGACATTGTTGCTCTGGGGCGTGCGGCGATTTTGCATCACAATTACCCCAACATGTACAAAGCCGACCCAGCTTTCATTCCACGCCGTACTCCAGTTACTCGTGAAGTACTGAAATCGGAAGGTCTCTCCGATGGTTTCGTGGAATATATGAAAGCTTGGGCCGGCTTCGTCGCTGAGTAGTTACTATCTGCGCATTGGTCGCACTGGGCGTTGTGTACGCATTTCCGACACTCGATCAAAGAGCGCTTTGATACTCGTTGCTTGTGGTTGACGTGGCTGTTGACTTTGCTTGTTCAACACAGAGTTGGGGTCTGAGGCGAGCAGCCCTACAAAAGTTTCTGCAACGATGCGCCCGCCGACTTTGCCGAGACGAAATGGTGCGCGTTGTTCGCCGACAATTTTTCCACCACTGATGGGGTATGCGTCGGCAGTGGCTTCGGCAAGAATGTATGTCCATAATGGCGACTTGCCAGCGAACTCCGCAGAAATATTTGTAATTGCGGTTGCTTCTGCTGCATCACCCGTTGCTTTACCAACGAGTATCTGATCATCAGCGAGTGGTCGAACGCCCATTGCTCGAGCAACATCTTGTCCCGATGGCAAAGCAAGTTGAGTTGAACGTAACAAGTTGCGTTTGGCCAAGTCTGCTGGCCCAGCCGATGAGACGGGGAGTGGCAACAAACTCAGTGAGTGGGTGAGTGAACTATCTATTTTGTACGAAAGTTGAGCAACTGTTGTTGGTACACGTTTCCCACCATTAAAGAATTGTGCCCAATCGATTCCAAAATTGCTCGGTGATGGGCTAAAGCCCACGAGATCAATTCCTGGTATGCCAAAACTTCCACTGAACACGGGGAGCCTGTTGACTTCGCTGTTAATGCGGTACAGCCCGCGCACCATGGAATGCCCAAAGCGATACGCAGCAACGCTGAACTCCACTGGCATTTGTGCACAGTTGTTATAGATGCGCAATCGTGGTGTGAGTTGCCCTCGTTGAACGGGGAGCACTTCGTTCATGGTGCGTTGACCAACAATACGTGGCAGGAAGTCGTTCACGATGAGCAATTGGTATTGGTTCACTACGCGACGACGGGCTTCAGTGAATACCTCAGCATTGGTCCACAGTGCTCGTTCACTTTTCACTGCGTCAACCATTTGGTTATGGAAGCGAATAAACATGGAGTGGATGCCGGCAACGATGCGGTTTTCATCGTTGCGACCGTCTCCAATGATTGCTTGGCCATTACTGCTGCGTGGAAGGTCGCGAGCGCCCGTGTCGGCACTACCCGTGAGGAGCGCACCTACTCGTAAATGCATTGCGTCGCTCTCGTACAGCTGTGCAGAATTTGTTGGCCCACTTCCGTAGAGCGAGTCAAGGTCGAGTTGCGGAGTGCGCAAGTTGACAAGCGATGAAACGGGAGTGGGAGTAGTGAGATCATTGGGCCGGTCGTCTGCGGTGAGGTCGTGATCGACAAATTGACCAAAGTAGGTATAGCCCGCGGTGATTGCCGTATTTTCTTCGGGGTCAAGCGTCCCCTCGGGTGTGGGGTCCACCTCTGGTGCGGCGATGGTCGCTTGGGCGAGACCGCTTAACGCTGAATCGCTAAAACTGGCAGCTGCCAGGTTGGGAAACATGCGCCCATAACCCGTGGAAGGGGTGGGGCAAGTTGTGGCAGGTGGGGTGGCGGCGACTGCAGGTAATGCGCTCGCGACTGAGCTGGCAAGTGCAGCACTTGCTATGAATACATATCTTTTTCTCACGGTTTCCTCTCTGCGCTCGGCGGGGGTGCCTTGCGTCTGGAAGAGATTCGTGCGCGAATGTGAGAATTACTTAAGGAGAAAGTAAAGAGACGTCGCAGATTGCAACATTCTTTATTCGAGCGACAAACCGATGCTCTCGGCTTCAGCGGCTAGTGAGATCCATTGTTCTTCTGCTTGTTGAACCGCAACTTGAGCTTGTGCAAGTTGTTCGCTGAGCTTGGTGAGCAGTGCTACATCGTTACCAGCTGAAGCGAGTTCAATGGTGAGTGCATCTTGTTTGGCCGTTGCTTGTTCCATTTTGCGTTCGGCTTCACCAATAAGCCGGCGCAATGTGCTCGGGCTTTTCGTCGACTTCTTTGGAACAGCAGGTGCTGCTTTTTCTGCAGACTGTTGAACAACCTTGTGTGATTTTTGTGGTGCGGCTGGCACCTTGCCGCGGTTTGCTAGCCAGCCTGCAACGCCACCACGTACTAGCGCGGCTCCGCCAACTCCGTCGAGTGCGAGTACTTCAATGACGGTGCGATCGAGAAAGACGCGGTCGTGACTCACCACAACAACAATGCCGGGCCATGTGTCGAGGTATTCCTCGAGTGCACGCAATGTGTCGAGGTCGAGGTCGTTGGTGGGTTCGTCAAGCAACAACACATTGGGTTGTTCAACAAGTGTGAGAAGCAGTTGCAGGCGTCGGCGTTCACCACCCGACAATGTGTGAATGGGTGCAAATTGCGCATCGCCGTCGAACCAGAATTGGCGCATGAGGTTGTTGTCTTCAACGGAAGGTGCGCCTTTGTCGCCGGCAACAGCATCGCGTACACGTTGGTTGACATTGAGGTCGCGACCAAGTTGGTCGTAGTAACCAACCTTGACAGTGCGGCCAATTTCGATGCGGCCATTTGTGGGAGTAAGGCGACCTGCAATGAGATCGAGCAATGTGCTTTTCCCTGCGCCGTTTGGCCCAACAATTCCTAAACGGTCGCCAGGTTCTAATTCATGAGTGAATGGTGCAAGTACCAATACGCCTTCTGGCGAATTGCTTTGTGCGGGCCAGGAAAAACCCACCGCATCGAGTTCAACACCTTTGGAACCAAGTCGTTGGCTGCCCAACGACAAACCGAGTTCACCTTGTCGTGCTGCGGCCTCGGGGCGTTGGTTCACAATTGCTTTTGCTGCATCAACACGCGCTTTGGGTTTGGTGGAACGTGCAGGTGCACCGCGGCGCAACCATGCAAGTTCTTTGGTGGCCAAGTTCTTACGTACTTGTTCGTCGGTGGCGGCTTGTGCTTCTCGTTCAATGCGTGCTGCAAGATACGCCGCATAACCAGAGCCTCCATGCTTGCCGGCAGGAACATGCAGGTACGCCTTGCCACGATCAATTTCTAAAACTTTTGTGGTGACGTGGTCGAGTACGTGGCGGTCGTGTGTCACCAAAATAAGGCCGCCAGAAAAATTGACCAGCCATTCTTCTAAATATGCAATGGCGTCGAGGTCGAGGTGGTTGGTGGGCTCATCCAAAATGAGTGCATCCCATTCAGCAACGAGCAATTGCGCAAGTGCAACACGTTTTTGTTGTCCGCCAGACAGTTCATTGGTGGGTGAGTCGAGAAGTTCCGACATGCCGAGGCGGTGTAGTGCCGCTTCACCCTTCCACCCTTCGCCAACTGCATCGCGTACAGAGCCTTTGGGCAACACGGGCAACTGAGGAAGAACGCCAATACGCGCGCCACGGCCAGTGCGCACCACGCCGGCATCGGGTTCAAGCTCGCCGCTGATGATGCGCAACAAGGTGCTCTTCCCGCAACCATTGAGCCCCACGACGCCAACGCGGTCACCATCGTTCAAGGTGAGTGAAACATCGGCAAAGAGGGGTCGGTTGGGCCGCGAGGCTTTTAATCCTTGGGCATCAATCAAAATCACTGGCTCAGGCTAAGGGCTAGAGCCCAAGAGCGGGGGTGACTAGCACCATGGCCCCTAACGATCTAGTCTGAACTTAGATTTATTGATAGGGGATACCATGATTCAGCACCGCAGAAACTCATTCATTGTTGCCGCTTGTGCGACCCTGACGCTGGGTGCCGTTCTCTCCGCTTGCGGTGGCGGCGATGGTCGCACACGTAACGCTGAAGTGACCACCACACTCGACGAAAATGGCAATGCTCCGAGCACTACGTTGTTCGATTGGCAAGCAGGTTCAAGCACCACTGTGGGCGAAGGTTCTACCGATTCCACCGAACCCACACAAAGTACTGAACCCGGAAGCGCTGACTCCACTGTTCCTGGCGAAACAACGACAACGGCAGCTGCAGTGGCTAGTAGCCAAAATGTTATTTCACCTACTGATGCATCCGATGGTGATTCCTTTGGTGGTGCCGTTGCATTGTCGGCCGATGGTAAGACTCTTGCCGTTGGCGCACTATACGACGATGTGAGTGGCAACAAAGACCAAGGTTCGGTCACCGTATATGGCCGTTCAGGGAAGTCGTGGACTGAAGAAAAAGTTCTTGTTGCCGAAAATGGTAATGCCGAAGATTGGTTTGGCTATTCAGTGGCGTTGTCGGCCGATGGCAACACGCTTGCTGTTGGTGCGGTGTATGCCGACGTCAATGGCAATAAAGACGAAGGCGCAGTGTCGGTGTTCGCCCGCACCGGTGGTGCATGGGCATTACAGAAAACGTTGAATATCTCGGGTGGTAATGCCGGTGACCTCTTTGGTTACGCCGTGGCATTGTCGGCCGATGGCAGCACGCTTGCTGTTGGTGCCATTAGCGACGATGTGAATGCAAATGTCGACCAAGGTTCTGTGTCGGTCTTTGCACGCACAGGCGCTGCATGGAAAGAACAACAAGTCATCACACTCGATAACGGAGCAGCGAGTGGCAACTTCGGTTGGTCGGTTTCACTTTCTACCGATGGCAATACGTTGGCTGCCGGTGGACCAAACCAAGGTGCAGGTAAGGCTGCCGTGTTTACGCGTAGCGGTGGTACCTGGTCGTAATTATTGCGCAGTGAGCGGTTTAGCGAGGCGTACCTGAGCGAGTTGTTCGGGCGCGGCTAGGCCGGTCATAGCAACGTCGTAATCGGGCAATGCGTACACTTCGCCATCATCGGTAATCATGATGAAGCGGTCGAACTGTGCAAGAAAAGTACGGTCGTGGCTCACAGCAATGACCGTTCCTTCAAACCCGTCGAGCGCACGTTCAAGGGCTTCCGACGATTCAATGTCGAGGTTGTCGGTGGGCTCGTCAAGCAACAACACATTGTGACCTGCGAGTTCGAGCGACAAAATTTCGAGGCGTGCTTTTTGTCCACCTGACAGTGTTTGGAACTCTTGGCGCGCATTGTTGCGTAGTCCGTAGCGCGCAAGCGCGCGCATTGACTTTTCTTCTTCAACGAGTTTGTCGCGAACGATGTCGATACAGGTGCGCCCTCGAAATTCTGGCCTGTCGTTAATTTGAGTAAACATTCCCACCGAAGTGCGCGGGCCAAAAGTAATGGTGCCACTGAGGTCTTCCTTTTTGCCGAACAGCGCATTAAGCAAATGAGTTTTACCTGTTCCGTTTGGCCCAATGAGCCCAACGCGTTCGCCAAAGTGCACTTCTTCAGAAAAGGGAAGAAAGAGGTTTCCAATGGAAACATCTTCAAACTTCACTACACGTCGGGCAGAGTCGGCACCACGGAAACGAACGTGAATGTGTTGATCTGCCACTGGTGGAGGCGGAGGGCCAGCGGCAACGAATTTTTCCCAACGTGTTTCGGCGCCATTTGCTTTTGTTGCATTCTTGAAGTTTTGTGCGGCGCGTTGTTTCATGATTTTCATGTGATGAAAGAGACGACGCTCTTCGTCGGTCCAGCGCTGGAGGTCGTCGCCAAGGAGTTCTTGACGC
>JAPKZV010000163.1 GCA_026393585.1 Actinomycetota bacterium | reverse complement strand
CCCGAAACATTCGCAGCCACCACCATTTGCCGGCACCATTGGCGTACTCACCTCCACCATTCAGTTACTGCAAGATGGCGCAACACACATTGGTGTTGCCACCGACCACGTCATTGAAAGTTTTCGCAACGATTTATATAGCGGCTACAAAACCAGCGAAGGCATGGAGCCCGTGCTGTTGGAACAAATTCCCATTTTGGAAGACGCCCTGCGAGCTCTTGGAGTAACGGTGTGGGCAATGGAAAAATACGAAGCAGACGATGCGCTTGCGTCTGCCGTGCGCGTGGCTTGCGAAGACCACACCGTGCACAAAGTGTTTGTACTCACGCCCGATAAAGACTTAGGCCAAGTGGTACAGGGCAAACGTGTAGTGCAAATGGACCGCCGCAACAACGTGATCATCGATGAAGATGCAGTGAAAGAAAAGTTTGGCATTGGACCAAGTTCCATTGCCGATTATCTCGGACTCGTCGGCGACTCCGCAGACGGCTTCCCAGGTTGGGGCGCAAAGAGCGCGTCAACAGTGCTTGCCCAATACGGAACAATCGACAACATTCCCGACAATCACGAACAATGGGCGAGCGACGGCGTCACCGTTCGCGGCGCCGAAAAGCTTGCAACAACACTTCGCACTAACCGCACTGATGCGCAACTGTTCAAAACACTCGCAACCTTGGTGCAAGACGTTGAAGTAGTGAAAATTTCTGATTGGAAGTGGAATGGCCCAACAGACCGCTTCTCGTCAGTGGCCGAAAAACTTGGCGCCCCACAATTACTCGAACGCCTCCGCCGACTGAAGTGACGGCCAGGTGGTCTGCGGCACTCAGACGTTTCCGATGAAGGCTGCTGTCTTCCGACCCTGACCTGATTCTCGAGCGTCCGTTGCACAGGACCCGACCGCCACCTCACTCGACGGAAGCGTGCTGTAACGATATCGCTGAGTTACTAGTTTGCAATTACGTAGTACGAAGTGTCAAAACGGTTTGATCACCACGGTGTTCACTGTTGTTTTTTCTGGCCTCTCGCTTCATTGAGCGCTTCTTTTGCCTGGAGTGAGTGTTGGTCAAATAAGCCGTGTATCCAGTAGTTGCATCCATTGTGGAAAGTCCTTTGGCTACTGCTTCACTGAGCCAAAACTGGGTGTCCGTTGAGTCGTCATAGTTGTTCATAATCTGAAGTCCACAAGAACTTGCTAGTTGGGTCAAACCTTTCCGAGATGGAATGCATGTGTGCCGCGGGGCATCAAGTTGAAACCAGTTCTCACGGTAGGTATCCCACGCTTGGCTGCTCACTGTTGGAATACGAACAATGATCGTTCCGCCTGGCTCAAGAAGGCTCTTCGCATGTGCAAGCGACTGCTCAATGTCATGCATGTGTTCGAGGGAGTGATTGAAAAGAATCAAGTTGAATGTTTCATGTATGTCTTGAATGCTTGCTTGCTTAAGTTCAAAATGCTTCGCCTTTTTCTCTGTTGCCAAAAATGGGTCAATGCCTAATGTGTAACTGCGCTTTGCAAGACTCAGCACAAATGGCAGAACACCCGATCCGGTTCCCACATCAAGAATTCTCTTGCTAACCGATCCGGAATATGCGGCACTAATTGACAAAAGAATTGACGCGAGTGTGCGCACTTCTCGCATTGGTGCGTATCGAAACATGAAACCAAGAAATAATCGGTTTCCTTTAAGCGAAGATTTGGCCATGGCTGATGCAAGCAATCGAGGCAAGAAACCATTGAAAGTCTCTGCGGGATCAACTGAGAAGCTGTAGTAATTGTCGGGATACAACTTGGTGTCGTCAGAGATCTTTTCAGCCAGGTTTATGCTTCCGCATTGTTCGCATTCGCGGTAGCGAAAACTCTGTCCGATACGAAACATCGTCTCGTCGATGACATAATCACGACCATTATCCGAAAGAAGCGAATCGCATATCAAACACTGCACAGGTAGTAATCCAATCGATTTCTCATAGTGACATCAAGTGACGCCAGATATGATGACGACTGTAATTGAGTGAAATGTATTCCCGGGAGGGGTGCGAGAGCGGCCGAATCGGCACGCTTGGAAAGCGTGTGAGGCGCAAGTCTCCGTGGGTTCGAATCCCACCTCCTCCGCCATGACCGTCAGCCATGAACAAGCCATGCTGGTTGCCCTCGAACAGGCGCGCCTTGCTACCGAGCATGGGGATGTTCCCGTTGGGGCAGTAGTCGTACACAACGGCGTTATCATCGCCGCCCGCCATAACGAACGCGAAGCAACCAACGACCCCACGGCTCATGCCGAAGTGCTTGCCCTTCGTGACGCCGCACAACACCTTGGCCGCTGGCGCCTGGATGATTGTGACCTGGTGGTCACCCTGGAACCTTGCGTGATGTGTGCGGGGGCACTTATGAATGCACGAGTTCGAACCATGGTATTTGGAGCTGCTGATCTAAAATCTGGAGCTACTGGAAGTCTCTACAACGTATGTACCGACCCAAGAATGAACCACAGACTAGAAGTAATCCATGGGATGCTAAAATCAGAGTCCGAAGAGATGATTAAACGTTTTTTTCGAAGTTATGTTAGACAGTTCGAAAATTAAAATTGATCGCCTGCTTGTAATTCTGTGTCGTTTAGAAGTCTATAAATTTGGGGTGTACCGGTTACCTTGAAAAGAGGATCAATTGATTTCAGATTGCAAAATAGTTGATTTGA
>JAPKZV010000198.1 GCA_026393585.1 Actinomycetota bacterium | reverse complement strand
ACAATGCGCTCATCGCTGGGGTCTGCTCCGGTGGCAATGCTCCCCCAATAACAAAATGCCGGACGCAATCGCTTTCCGCCAGCAAGCACGAGCCCTCTCATTTCGCTGAAGGGAACAGCAAGAGTGGGGTTCACTGCAACCCAGCGCGCTTCTTCAGCGGCAATGAGCTGAGCCAGATAGGTCTCTACACGCGTTGCGAGTTCAACAAGAAATGCTGGAGCACCGGGCTGTGCCGATGGTGCTCCACTAGGAGGCATCGATTTCTCCAACGACTTGTTCAACATGCAACCGAGCGGCACTAATTTTGCCCCGGCACAGTGAAATGAGCGCAGCTGCCCGCTGAACTTTTGTCGCTAGTACATCGACATCGACAGAGTCGGACTCCAAACTTTTGAGAATGGTTTCAAGTTCAGCAAGTGCTTCGCTGTAACCCAACTCATCAATTCCCAAATCGCTGTCTTGTGTTTTCTTGGCCATAGTGATTTCCCTTTGCTCCTTATTTCACCGTACTCACAACGGTGCCATCAGAAAAAGTGGTGACAATGTCGTCACCAGAAATTGCATCGCTTGCTTTGCGCAAGGTCACACCCGTCGCTGTGCGTGTAATGCTCCACCCGCGGGCCATGGTGTTGACCGGGTCGAGAAGGCGAACACGCTCTGCCAAATAGTTCACTTGCGACTCGTGCGTGGCTAAGAGCGATATTGGCCGTGTAGCAAGCCGACTTGCGCTGAGTGCCACATGCGTGTGCGCCCGCTCGACAGCAGTAATTGCTTTTGTTCGGATGGCGTTTCCTCGTTCATTTAAACGACTCTCGGCCAGTGCTAATTGCTGCTGAGCGATACCTGCAATGCTCGCCCACACGTCTTCTGTTTCTTCAACGTATTCGTTGACCAACTCACATATTGCTGAAGCACAAGCAGTTGGAGTTTTATACGAGGCGTAGGCAACTTCGTCGGCAATGCTGTGGTCGATTTCGTGACCAATTCCTGTGAACACCGGTAACCCGCACTGAGCAATGGCAACAGCAATTTCCTCTGCGTCAAAACATGCCAAGTCAGTACGCGAACCGCCACCGCGCATGAGCAAAATAACATCGAGATCGGTGCGCGACCCGAGCGCCCAAATTGCTTCAACAATCATGGGAATAGCTTCGTCGCCCTGCACGCGTACGTTTGCCACTTTGATGTTGAAGCCAATGCCCGACTCTTCTAATTCATGCATCGCGTCGTGCCAGGCTGCTGAACCTACGCTGGTAATGATGCCTAAACGTAAAGGTGCTGCTGGTAGTTCGCGCTCACGGTTTTCGTCGTATAAACCTCCAGCAATGAGGCGTTTCACAATTTCATCGCGTGCCGCAGCAAGGTCGCCGAGCGTAAAACGCGGATCAATGTCGGAAATTTTTAAACTGAATTTTCCACTGCCGTCATAAACGTCGGGAACGCCAAATACTTTTACCTTCACGCCATCTTGCAAAGTAAGGCGGTGCTGGCGCAACAGCGGTTGTAGGCGGCGAAGGTTGTTTGCGAAAAGTGAGACATGAATTGTTGCGGTGCCTTTTTCATCGCGCTCAACAAGTTGAAAATATGCATGCTGTGTTCGGTTTGACCACGATTCAATTTCACCATGCACCCAAATGCCCGGGGTGAAGGTGCTCTTCATTGCGTGGTTTACCTTGCCGATGAATTGGCGCACTCCGAATGCTTCTGTTGTTGCACCCAGGTCGAGTTCGTCGCTCATTGCCCTAATTCACCTGCGTACACTTGGGCCGCATAGAGACCTTTGCGTTCCATAAGTTCTTCATGCGTTCCTTCCTCAACAAGATGGCCAGCATCGAGCACCACTATTCGATCTGCATGACGCACGGTAGACAAACGGTGTGCGATGACCAGTGCAGTACGCCCGCGCAACGCAGCTTCTAGTGCCACTTGCACTGCTGCTTCATTTTCGTTATCGAGGTGACTTGTTGCCTCATCGAGAATCATGATGGCTGGGTCTTTTAAGAGAAGACGCGCAATGGCAAGGCGCTGTTTTTCTCCGCCAGACATCCGGTAGCCACGTTCTCCGACCAGAGTATTAAAACCTTCGGGAAGAGCCGCAATGGTGTCGAATATTTGTGCTCCTTCGCACGCTGCTCGTAATTCATCATCGGTCGCATCGGGTTTTGCATAACGCAAGTTTGCGCCAATGCTTTCGTGAAAGAGATGCGGATCTTGCGATACCACTCCAATTGCATTTTGCACCGAACGTTGCGTGAGATTCTTCACATCTTGCCCGTCAATGAGAATCGACCCGGCTGTTGCGTCGTACAACCGTGGGATGAGCGACGCGAGCGTACTTTTTCCTGCACCACTCACTCCAACGAGTGCAATGGTTTCACCAGGCTGTACATGCAAGCTGACGTTTTGCAATACGTCGGTATCGGGGTCGACACCTTGCATCACACCTGCAGCTTCTAGAGAGGCGATTGAAACCGAATGTCCTGCTGGATAGCGGAAAGTGACATTGCGTAATTCAAGTTCACCACGCGCATCGACAAGATCAATTGCTCCGGGCGCGTCTTGAATAGACACTGGCGCATCAAGCACTTCGAAAACTCTTTCAAAACTCACAAACGCCGTCATCACTTCAATGCGTGCATTCGTGAGGCCCGTGAGGGGTTGGTAAATGCGTTGAACAAACGCTGCCATAGCAACAAGTGTTCCTGCGGTGATGCCGCCATCAACCACTAAGTGTGCGCCCACACCATAAATGGCTGCGGCGCCTACAGCGCCAACGAGCCCAAGTGCAACGAAAAAAATACGACCATACAAAGCAGAGCGAATACCAATATCGCGCACTCTTCCAGCGCGCCGCGAGAATGCCCCCACCTCTTCGCTGTGACGACCAAAGAGTTTCACCAGCAATGCACCCGACACATTGAATCGCTCGGTCATTTGTGTATTCATTTCAGCGTTCAAACCCATTTGCTCACGCGCAATGGTTTGAAGTTTTGCACCCACTCTTTTCGCCGGAATAATAAAGACTGGCAACACAACAAGAGATAACAAAGTGAGACGCCATTCAAGCGCAAGCATCGCGGCCAAGGTGGTGATGAGTACAACAACGTTCGACACCACACTGCCCAATGTGCTGGTGACTGCGGTTTGTGCACCAACAACATCGTTATTGAGTCGGCTAATGAGTGAGCCTGTTTGTGTTCGCGTAAAAAAAGCAATGGGCATTTGCTGCACTTTGTCGAACAGTGCAACACGCAGGTCGTAAATGAGACCTTCACCAATACGCGAGGAATACCAGCGCTGCAAAATAGCTAGCACTGCGTCTCCTAATGCTGCAGCCACAAGAAAGGCCGCCAAGACGGTGATTTGACCTTTGTTGTTCTGGGGAATGGAGTGGTCGAGAATGGCGCGAAAGAGAAGAGGCGGAGCCAGCGCCAAGAGCGCCGACACAAGAATGGAGGTTAAGAAACCAACAATGGCCCACTTGTATGGCCGGGCAAAAACCCATGCCCGCCGCAGGGCCTGACGTTCGATTTTGGTGCCAGAAACCGCATCGGGGTCACCTGGCAACATCATGTGAGGGTTCATGCGCACATAGATCAGGCTAGAGGTCGTAGCCTACGAACATATGCGCCGTTGCTTCATCGCCCCATTTCTTCTCATGGGCGCCTTGCTCGTTTCTGCCTGTGGGGCGTCATCAGCTCCCACGGTGGATACTCTCGATCTCGCGGTTGACGACACCGCGGTGGCAACCACCGCCCCGGCACCAATTGCAACCACCTCAACAGTTCCACTGCCGCTCAGCCCCATCGTGTGGGACAAATGTTCACCAAGTGAGCCAAAGGGCATTAAATGCGGGATCATCAAGGTCCCGTACAGCTATGAAGACCCTGCCATTGGCACGTTTACATTGAACCTGAAAGTACACAGTGCTGAAGATGCAAAGAAGCGCATTGGTTCACTCATTGTGAATCGTGGTGGTCCAGGCGCCGAGAGTGCTTCCATGGCACCCGATGCCTGCTTCTATTTCTCGCAAACCATTCTCGATCACTTCGACATCGTTGCCTTCGACCCTCGAGGAACTGGCGCGTCTACTCC
>JAPKZV010000109.1:32228-44638 GCA_026393585.1 Actinomycetota bacterium | reverse complement strand
ATGGTGCCTACTTCGTTGTTCACGGCCATCACCGACACCACGGGCTTTATACCTTGCGCATGTAAACGCGTGAGTGTTTCTGTGAGTTCATCGAGGTTGATGGCACCATAAGGGTCGGTGCCCACCACAACGCCACCCACATGTTCCACACAATGCAA
Source organism: Actinomycetota bacterium (assembly GCA_026393585.1). Lineage (GTDB taxonomy): Bacteria > Actinomycetota > Acidimicrobiia > Acidimicrobiales > Ilumatobacteraceae > F1-20-MAGs119. The sequence goes on along the minus strand of JAPKZV010000109.1, from coordinate 44,480 downwards.
AACGGCGTGGTGTTCACTTGCCGAGCACACCACCTGCGTTGTTACGTTGTGCGACTGCAACCGGCGCAGAGCACCGAAAATGGCAGCGTTGTCGCCCTCGGTGCCGCCACCAGTGAAGATAATTTCTCCGGCATGGCAACCAAAGACATCGGCAACATCGTCGCGACACTCGTCGAGCACTTTGCGTGCGTCGCGAGCAAAACGGTGCGAACCCGACGGGTTGGCGTATTGCACGTTGTGGAATGGCTCCATGGCCGCAATGGCTTCGGAGCGCATAGGCGTGGTGGCTGCATGATCGAGATACACCACATCGGTTGCCATACGTGCAATCTATCTCTCGATGCGCTGTACTAGTTCCGTGAGCAACAACGAGCCCCCGCTATATGGCGATGCTTTTGCCGATGTTTATGACGAATGGTACGAACATGTCACCGATGCGCCAGCAACGGCACGTGCCCTACATGCACTGTCGGGCGGCGGGAACCTGTGCGAGCTCGGCATTGGTACGGGTCGCATTGCACTTCCTCTTGCCGAACTGCTTGCACCGGGGCGCGGTGTATGGGGTATTGATGAATCGGACGCGATGCTTGCCCAGTGCCGCACGAAACTTGCCCACATGAACCCGAGCATTGCTGAACGCGTTCACTTATTGCAGGGCGACATGGCCAACGATGTACCACGCGGGCCATTCACGGTGATCTTTTGCACGTTCAACACGTTCTTCAACCTCGATTCGCAAGAAGCACAACGCAAGTGCCTGCAAGCAGCTGCACAACGACTCACCCCAGGTGGTGCCGTGGTGTTAGAAACCGCGGTGCTCACGGGCACCTCAACTACGGCGCCCACCATTGCCCACACTGCGCAGAGTTCGAGTGATTACGACCCCGTCACCCAAATTGGTCATGGCGTGTTTACTTCAACGTCACCCGATGGTTCAGTGGTGGAACGACCATGGCGCATTCGCTATTCCACACCAGCCCAAATTGATGAAATGGCAGCTGCGGCCGGACTCATTTGCACTGATCGCTGGGAAGATTTTGCTTTCACGCCTTTTCATGCAGGCAGTGCACGGCAAGTGGGCGTATGGAGACGTAGAGTTTAAGTAGTGAGTCAATTACGTCTAAACCCTCTAACTGGCCGTTGGGTAACCCTTGTGGCCGACCGCGCCAAGCGCCCCACCGACTTCGCACCTCGCCTCATGCAGGTAGAAGCCGACCCCAACAGAGCATGCCCTTTTTGCCCAGGTAACGAAGAAGCAACTCCACCGGCGTTGGAACAACACGACAGCGAAGGCAAGTGGACCCTACGCGTGGTGCCCAACCTCTACCCCGCTTTCGATGGCGACGGCAACTTGGCAGTGCACAACCTTGGGCCCGTGCACACCATGGCCGATGCCAGTGGCATTCACGAAGTTTTTGTTATTACTCCCGACCACAATGCGCGCGTTGGCACTTTCACCGACGAAGTCATTCACAATGTGATGCAAGCGTTGAAGCACCGCTTCGAAGAACATGCTCGCACTTCAAACGTGCGCTACACACAAGCGTTCATTAACCATGGCCGTGAAGCTGGTGCATCACTTGCTCACCCACACGGACAAATTCTTGGTTTGCCATTTGTGCCAGGTGAAATTCTTGAAGAAGAACGCGCATTTGAGCGCTTCAAGGGTGGATGCATTTTGTGCACCACCATCGAGGCTGAGCGGGTCGACAACAAGCGCGTCATCATCGACAACGAGCACGCATTTGTGTTGTGCCCGTACTGGAGCGGTGGGCCATACGAACTGCTCATCATTCCGCAATCGCACGATGTGCACCTCACCGATTCCACCGATGCGGTACTCACTGGCATTGGCAAAGCAATTCGCGACTCACTTGCCATCATGTATGCAACGCTCGGCGACGTGGCCTACAACCTTGTATTCCACACTGCGCCTTCGCATCACTCGGGCAACTTCCACTGGCACATTCACTTGTGGCCAAAACTCACTACTGCTGCAGGCTTTGAGCGCGGTACTGGCGTACTCATCAACATTGTTCCGCCAGAAGACGCCGCATTCGAACTCAAAAGCGCAGCAGGTATCTAATGGCACGCATCACAGTTTCTATTGAGCTTCCTGCGACACCCGCTCGCGTGTGGGAAGTAGTTGAACCCATTGAACGTCACACCGAGTGGATGGCCGATGCCGTTGCCATTCGTTTTGTGAACGACCAACGCCGTGGTGTGGGCACCAAGTTTTTGTGCGACACCAAAGTGGGCCCAATTCGCCTCACCGACCATATGGAAATTACCGCATGGGAACCAGAACGCGTGATGGGTGTTACCCACACTGGCGTTGTGACGGGCACCGGTCAATTCACTATTGAGCCAGCAGCAACTGCCGGACACAGCAAGTTCACCTGGAGCGAAGAATTGCACTTTCCTTGGTGGCTTGGCGGTGCAATTGGTGAAGTTGTGGGTGGCTCGCTGGTCATGAAAACCATTTGGCGACGCAACCTTAAGAAATTGCGCGCGTTATTCCTGTAGCAGCACAGGCCAGCACAATTACTAGCCATATCGGCACCTTGCGCCACACACCCAGCACTGCAACAACTAACCCCACTGCACGTGCATCAATTTGCAGGTCGTGACCTGCAGTAAATGTGTCTTTCATAATGAGAGCGCACAACAACGCAGCGGGAATGAGAGCAATGACCGCTTCCACATGTGGCGGAAACTTGCGATCGCCAATCACAACGAAGCCAAAGACCTTCAACAAAAACGCGCCGAGCGAGAGCACTAACACCACGGTCCAACTCATGTGCTTTGAGTCTTTCGTTGTGTGGGCACAAGTGCAATGAGCGCAACAATGGCCGACATCACAATGGGAGCACCAATAGGAAGAAATGGCGTTGTTGCCAAGCACACCACTGCCCCACCAATGCCTGCGAGTTGAGCTTTACGTGTAGCTAAGAGCGGCGCGACCATGGCAACGAACGCGGCAGGAAACGCCACATCGAGACCATACTTTTGCGTGTCGAAACTGTTTCCCACGAGCGCACCAATGAGTGTTCCTACGTTCCAAAAGCCATAGATGCTTGCTGCTGTTACCCAAAATGCACGCTTCTTACGTGCGGGGGAATTTTGCACCAGCGTCATGCCGGTTGTTTCATCAATGGTGAATTGTGCTGCTGCAACGCGATATTTCAAACTGCCCGGCAACCACGGCGCAACTGCAACTCCGTAAATGGCGTTGCGTGAACCGAGCAATAGTGCACCAACTACTGCGCTCACGGCAGTTCCTCCGGCAGCAATAACGCTCACTGCAGAAAACTGCGATGCGCCGGTGAACACCAACAGCGACATCGCCATTGCTTTTGGCACGCTTCCACCTGCGTTCACACACAACACGCCAAATGAAATGGCGAAGATGAACACAGCAAAACCTAAAGCCAAGGCAGGGCCCACTATGCCGTCGTAATTCACACCTTCATGGGCGTGCTCGTGTTGAGCATCCATATTTACTTTCCTTCGAAAGTGGCCTTACCTGGTCCGTTTTCTAGGAAGCTCTTCACACCGGTTTGGCTGTCTTTGCTATGGAATACATCTTCAAATGATTGCTTCTCTAATGAGAGCCCGTCAGACAAGGTCATTGACAAACCTGCATCGACCGCATGCTTGATGAGTGCACCAGCAACAGTGGCTCCAGCTGCAACTTGAGCAGCAAGTGCCAACGCGCGCACATGGAGTTCTTCGGCCGGAACAATTTCATCGAGCAAACCAATGCGCAATGCTTCTTCCGACTGCACCTGACGGCCAGTGACCATGATTTCCTTGGCGCGGCTCGGGCCAACAAGGCGTGGCAAGCGTTGTGTGCCGCCACCACCAGGAATGATGCCCAAGAGAATTTCTGGCTGACCAAAGGTGGCCTTGGGTGCACCAATGCGATAGTCGCACGACAATGCAAGCTCGCACCCGCCACCAAGTGCAAAACCACTCACTGCAGCAATAGTGAATGCAGGAATTGCCGCAACCGCATTTAAGGCGTCGTGGAAACCTTGGCCAATACGGCGCGCTTCACTCGGCCCACCGAATTCGGAAATATCGGCGCCAGCAGCAAAGATGCGCTCGCCACCGGTAACGACAACAGCACCTGGGCGATTGTTGGTGAGGTCGTGTGCAATGTCGCGCAGTTCAGCCAACACGGCTTGCGATAACGCATTGACCTTGGGGTTGTTGAGAGTAATAACGGCAACGCCATCGGCGCGGCGTTCGAGCAGGACAAGATTGTTTGAAGTCACCTTATGACGGTAGCCGTTAGGCCCCGACACCGCGCAACATCTGGTCGGCTGCTGCCCAGGGGTCGGTGGTGCGATTCAGCACTTCGCCCTGCAAGGTTTCCCATTCATCGCCCACGCACAATTCACGAGCCTTTTGCTCGAGGCGGCGGGCAACAATTTCACGCAGTTCCTCACGCAAACGAAAGGCCCTGCGCTCACGCAACTGGCCCGATGCTTCGGCATATGCACGAACTCGGGAACACCGTCGCCTGTGGAACCAACGGTGGGCACAATGGTGGGCACCCATGCGTCGTGTGACAAGTCGGACAGTTCGAGCATTTGTTCAATGTCGCGACGCGTTTCGTCGACACCTTTGCGATCGGCTTTGTTGATAACAAAAACGTCGGCAATTTCCATGAGGCCAGCTTTGTTGGCCTGCACAGAGTCGCCCCAGCCTGGGTTCAACACCACCACTGTGGTGTCGGCCTTGCCTGCAATTTCTACTTCCACCTGACCAACGCCCACTGTTTCTACAATCACCCAACGGCGACCCACCGCATCGAGCAGACGAATTGCTTCTGGAGTAGCGAGCGATAAGCCACCGAGGTGACCACGTGTTGCCATGGAACGAATAAACACCCCGGGGTCGGTTGCGTGGTCTTGCATGCGCACGCGGTCGCCCAAAATGGCTCCGCCTGTAAATGGCGATGACGGGTCGATAGCAATAACGGCTACTTCAAGATCTTGTTTGCGTAAGTGACCAATGACTGCACTGGTGAGCGTGCTTTTGCCCGCACCGGGTGCGCCAGTGAAACCAACGGTGTATGAGTTTCCGCTCTTGGGGTAACTCAAGCGGCCAACTACACGGGCAGGGTCGCCACCACGTTCAATGAGCGACAACAACCGTGCGAGTGATGCACGGTCACCAGCACATGCGGCAGTAAAAAGTTCCTGAGGGTCTGTGCTGCGTAAGGCCATTATTCAACTGCAATCACTTCAGTCACGCCGTCAACACGGTCGCGCATGATGCGTTCAATTCCTGCTTTAAGTGTTTGTGTTGATGCGGGGCAGGTGCCACACGCACCCACCAAAGTGACCGACACAATGCCGGTCTCTTCATCCACTTCTCGCAAAACCATGTCGCCACCATCGGCTTGGAGAGCGGGTCTGATGACCTCGATGGTCTCTTCCACCTGTTGGCGCATGGAGCCGGGGGCACTCGTTGCAGTAGTCACGGTGCTATCTAATCAGGAACAGCCGCGAGTTGCCGATTTATACCGAGAAGTGGCAAGGTTGCGTGTCATGTTCAGCCTCTTTTGCGCCCTTCTTGCCCACCAAGGTGGCTGGGACGAGATTTTGTGGGTGCTCCTCCCCATCAGCGTGATGGTGTGGCTGTTGCGGGTGGCCTCGCAGCGCGTGCGACAAGCGGGCAAGAAAACCTCAGAGTCGGGTGATGTTGGCGCCGAGGGCACAGAGTCGACCCACTAGGTCGTCGTAACCTCGGTCAATATGGTGCACATCGGAAATGATGGTTTCACCTTCAGCAACAAGACCCGCAACAACCAGTGCGGCACCTGCACGAATGTCGGGAGCACGCACGGGGGCCCCAGAAAGTTTTACTTCACCACGCACCACTGCGTGATGTCCGTCGGTGCGAATATTCGCGCCTAAGCGCTGTAGTTCATCGACATAACGGAAGCGACCGGGGTACAAGTTTTCAGTAACGATGCCCACTCCCTCGGCTACTGACAACATGGCCACCACAAGTGGCTTGTAGTCGGTGGCAATGCCGGGGTACGGGAGTGTGACCACATCGATACTCTTTAAGCGTTCTGGCCCGACGACCAAAATGCCATCGGTTTGCTCAACGAGAACAACGCCCATGTCGGTGAATCGTGTGAGCAGCATTTCCATATGACCCGCAATAGCGCCTTGCACTACTACTTCACCGCCAGTAATTGCTGCCGCTGCAATATAAGTAGCTGCTTGCACGCGATCGGCAACCACGGTGTGGTGCACTGCGCGCAATGCGTTGCGCTCAACGCCATGCACGATGAGTGTGGAACTGCCTATGCCTTCAATGTCGGCGCCCATTGCGACGAGCATGTTGCACAAGTCGCCAATTTCTGGTTCGCGTGCTGCGTTTTCAATAGACGTTGAACCTTTGGCGAACACCGCAGCGGTGAGAAGGTTTTCAGTTGCGCCAACGCTAGGAAAATCGAGCGTGATGTTGGTGCCGTGCAAGCGTTCGGCGCGCGCATAAATATCGCCATGGCGCATTTCGAATTGTGCGCCGAGTTCAGTGAGACCACGCAAGTGCATGTCGATGGGACGTGAGCCGAAGTCGTCTCCACCTGGGAGCGCAATACGCACTTCGCCGAACCTGCCCAAGAGTGGCCCAAGTACGTTGACACTTGCGCGAATACGTTCCACGAGTTCATATGGGGCGAAGAGTTGCAAATTGCCATTGTTTGTAATGTGCAACTCTTTGGTGTCGCGATGATGCTCGATGACGAGACCAATTGACGACAACAGTTCGCTCATGGTGACGACGTCTTCAATATCGGGCACGTTCGACAACACAAAGTTGCCATCGGCCATGAGGCAGGCAGCCATGAGCTTGAGAACGGAGTTTTTGGCGCCTGGAACCTCAACGGTTCCGCTCAAAGGCGCGCCTGGCGTGACCTTGATGCGCTCGCCAGGCTGAATAGCAAAGGAACGCGCACCAATTGAACTCACTCACTCAGTATGCTCCCGCCGTGGAACCCGTGCCGAACTTTTCCCACAAGTCACAGGCCCGGCAGTACTCATTTGAGCGCAAAATTGCCAGAAATAGCGCTGAATTCGCAAAAATCTCCGAGCCGTACAGCTCTGTGGTCGAAGAAACGCGCACCGACAAGTTGGTCGACACGTCGAGTGTCCACCACGTTTTTTTGCAAAAAACTGGCCCGTGTGTGGAATACAAACGGCACGTAGAAATACCTGTCGACACCAGTGCAGATGCCACAGAAGAAACACAATGGTCACTCGACATTCCGTGGTTCGGATGGATCTTTCGTCCGCTCATCTCGCGCCACATCAAACATCGTCATCATAAAAGTCGTCACCCCTGGTGGGCACCTCCGCAAACTTTTACCGCTCATGAAACTTTGGTGCTCGCGCTTCTTGCAGCCGCTTCGATGGTGGCCGCATTCATCAACACACTTTTCACGCAGACCGTTGCCTTTGCCGCCGATGAATTTGGTGTGTCAACAACGGGCCAAGGAGTTGCTGCAGCAATTGTTCGCTTAGGCATTGTGCTAGCTATTCCACTTGCCATTTTGGGCGACCGCATCGGGCGACAACGCGTTGTGATTGCCCTTGCATTTATTGCGCCCGTTCTCGCATCACTCGGTGCGCTCGCACCGAACTTTGCCATGCTCGTGGGAACACAAACCATTGCGCGCCCCGTTGGTCTTGCACTCGACGTTGCTGTTCTTGTCATATTGATTGAAGAGATGCCCAAGCACGGGCGCGCCTACGGGTTGAGCGTGCTCGCACTTGCGAGTGGTTTCGGCGCAGGCATTGCAGTTGCTGCACTTCCCATTGCAGATCTTGGCCCTACCGCATGGCGATTTGTTTATGTGTTGGCACTCATCTGGCTTGCAGTGGCGCTGAGTTTGCGCCGGCGACTCACCGAGACACCTCGTTTTGTTGCCCATCGCACAGACCCCAAGGGTTCTCGGCGCGATATGTCGCGAAAAACGGGTAATACCGCGCCGAGAACACTCTTGATGGTGGGGGCGGTGGCGTTCCTCGTCAATATTTTCGTCGCCACAGCGTCAATATTTCAGAATCGCTATCTCAAAGATGTGCGCGACTACTCGGCCACCATGGTTGCGCTCTTTACGTTGTCTACTTCCACCCCGGGCGCGCTAGGCCTCATCATTGGCGGCAAAATTGCCGACATCAATGGCCGTCGCCGCGTGGCTGCACTGTGCATTCCCCTTGGTGCAGCACTCATTGGCTTGTCGTTTGTGTTGTCGTCGGTGGGCATGTGGGTGGCGGCTATTGCCGGCGGCATTGTGGGTGCCATTGCCTACCCCGCACTTGCCGTTTATCGCGGTGAACTCTTCCCCACCGGCAATCGCGCCACGTCTTCATTTCTCATTACCGTTGCAGCGCTATTAGGCGGAAGCATTGGTCTTGTTGCAGGTGGCATGCTCGTCGACTCGGGCTGGTCGTACGGAACAGTGATGCTCAGTTTTGCTGCCATTTCACTGGTGGTGTCGGTTTTGATTTTGGCGTTCTACCCCGAAACCGCAAACAAAGACTTGGAAGATTTAAACCCACAAGATGCGCATGCTCGTTTCGAGCGCTAGTAACAACTAGCGCAGCGAGCGACACCACTCGCGAACAACCTCGGCAATTTCAGCATCTTTACCCTTGAGGTCGTGTCGGCCTTTTTCAATGAAGTGCATCGACACATCGCTAGGAATTTTCTTCACATGTTTTTTTAATTCCGCAGGTGAACCAAAGGGGTCGTTGGTTCCATGCACAAACAACACAGGCACTGCAATGCGCGACAGGTGTGCAATGCGCAGCTTCTCGGGGTGTGCTGGCGGGTGCAACGGGTATGAAATGAGCACAAGCCCGCGCACTTTTAAGAGGTCACCAAAAAGCGGTGGCTCTCCTTTTTTCGCTAAGCCGGTGTCGCCAGCAGCGGCCATTGAACACATCCGCCCACCCATGGAACGCCCACCGATAACGAGCGACGACGTACGTACGCCACTTGCTTTGGCAAATGCTTGCACCTCGTCACGCACACATTGCAACAACACTGGTGCACGATCGGGAGCACGCTTGCCGGCTCGGCGATATGGAAAGTCAACACGCGCAACGGGCAAGGGCTGCATTGCTTCTTCAAGAGCAATGAGCGATGAGTGGCTTGCACTGCTCCCCGCACCGGGGAATAACACCAGTCCTTTTGCCGCACTCACGACTGTTGGCTCAAAATGCGCCGCGCTTCACTGAGATCGGCAATGGCTCTACTTGCATCACGTTCACTTGCACCATGATCGGGGTGCACGTTGCGCAACATTTCGCGAAAACGTGAGGTGACTTCTTTTTTGTTTGGCTTCAAGGTGCCAGGTGGGAAGCTCAAAATTTCTAAAGCCCAAGCGCGGGGGTCGGAGATTGCCGAAATAGATGATGCGTTGCTGCCGGCTAGGTACGCAATGAACGATGCTCCGAATGGGCCACGCCAGGTCATTGCTCGGCGCATCATCGGCCCCAGTGCGCGTCGCGTTTCTGCATCTAATCGCTCGAGAGCGTAAATAGAACCCAACACTTGTTGCAAAGGTGAACCACCATCGGCAAAGGCGAACTCCGCTGAGTTTTCCACCGCAACGAGTTGATGCCGGCTGAGTGCCAGACCATGGCGATCGGTTTGAAAACGATGGCGCAAGCGCGGCTGCACAATGCGTTCACCGCGCTCTACCTGCAGGGTGAGGCGATGAATATCGGGGTGCATTTCCTCATCGACATCAAATAAATGTCGCGCGACGACCGCACCGAGCAAAATGCCACCAAAACCAGGTGCAGGGTCGGCCGGCAACATCAAATGCCCTAACGACACACGCCGGGTAGGAGTGATTGGCCGCGAGTGCCAGATTTCTAATTCGGCGAGAATCATCGAGAGTTGACGCTATATGCAACTCAGACGTGAGGACGTAACGTGACAAACAATCGTTGCGCAATTTCTTGTGCTGCTTGCTCGTCGGGGAAATCGTTACCAGCAAGTGCGTCGGCAAGTTGGTCGGCCATTTCTGATGCTTGGCGCCACACGGGAACGGGCACACCAAAAGGAACGCCCCCGCCTTCAATGTCGTCGAGCACGCGCACCAAAATGCCCAGGCCATTTGCATCGAGAGGGTCGCGTTGCAAGCGTTCTGCGGCAAGAAACATTTGTGTGAGTGATTCGCCAGAGACACTGGAATCGCCCGCAGAGATGGTTCCAAAACCAGAACCTGGGTTGCGTGCAGAGTCGACAATAGTGACATCGCCCGCTTCTACTGCATCGAGCAGGTCGTCGACAGCGTCTTCAAGTTCGGTGAGGGTGACGAGCAATGCGCCTTCCCAGCGATACGGAATATCGGATGCAACGAGAAGTTCTGAGAGACGTGAACGCTCACCCATCGACCACTCATCGAGTTCATACTCGGTAATTTCTTCATCGGTTGCTTCGTTCAATTGCAAACGACGAGCTTCGCGCTGCGAAGAATTTCCTTCTTGAGTTCCTACGCCCAATTCTTGTTCGAGTGCATCGAGCATTTCATCGGCGGCGTCTTCGAGTTCGCTCGGAACAACCACTTCGTTACCCACCCAAGCGTGAGGGATCTCTGCTTCGGCAAACATTTCAGCAACTGCGGCGCGCTGGTCGATACTCCATTGCGACAGGTCGTAATGGACACTCTCGGCATCGGGGTCAAGTGGGTTCCATTCAGACATAACTGCACGTTACAACGTAAAGATGAACTCACCAATCAGTTCGTATTCGCGCAGTTGATTGTGGCGCAAGCGAAAACCGTGCCCTTCGCCTTCCATGATATGTAAGGCAACCTGTCCACCTGCTTTACGTAAGGCTTGGGCAAGAGTCACACTGTGATTCATTGGCACTGAAGTATCGAGATCACCATGCAAGAGCAGCACTTTTACCTGTGCCAATGTCTCTACTTTGCTGAGCGGTGAGCGTTCGCCATACAACGTTTCATTCTCTGGTGAATCGCCCACCAACACCGCAATGGAATGTTGTTCGAAGTACCACGAATGTTCCGCAGAGTCGGCAAGGTCGACAACTGGGTACAACGCAATAACACCAGCACACATTTCTGGGGCCGTACCAGCCGCGTTCAATGCAGCAAAACCACCTGCAGAACCCCCCATCACAAAAGTGTTCTTGGGCGTTGCCCACCCGTTGAGGTGTGCATGTTGCAAGGCGGCAATGAGGTCGGCGGTGTCGAACTCGCCCCAATGACCATTGAGCGACTGTTGAAAGTGACGTCCATGACCCGAGGTGCCGCGATGGTCGACAATCATCACGCGCACGCCACGACCTACCCAATATGCAACACGTGCCATGAATGTGACCTGCCACTGATCGGTTGGCCCGCCATGCACCCACACAATGAGTGGTTGCTCAGATGTTTCGCTGCCTACAGGTGAATACAAGCGATACGGAATGTTGTAATTGCCACATTCCACAGCACCCAATGTTGGCTCGACGAGTTGATACTGCGACCACGCACCACCACTGCTGTCTATTTCACTTGTGGCAAGTATTTCTCGCTCAAAAGTTTGCGCGGCGTATTGCACTAATTGTGTGGGGGTCACTGCACCCGTGCGCAAGGCAAAAATGCCCGCGTTGCTCCACAGCAATGAACCATGCACGCCACGACCAAGCGAGTGCATCTCACCCGATGCCACACTCACCACAACGAGGTCACCAAAACCTTGAAGGTTGCGAGCAACAGCGATTTCTCTTCCATCGGGCGACCAACACCACGTATGTGCACCCATTCCCCACTGCGGGTTGCCACATTCAACATGTTCACCTGCAGGGAGAAGCGCCACAAGTTCTCCGGCAACAACGCGATACGGCTGCAGCCACCCGTTCACATCACTCAACACGCCCATTTCACCAGTTGCAGAAAATTGCACTTGTTGAAACGACACGCCTGGGCGATGCAACACCACATGAGCTTCACGTTGTGAAATGTGCGCCGACCAAATGTCAGATTCATCCCACGGCATGTGCGGCTGCGACCATGCTTGCCAATACAACTCATCGCCGTTCCACACGGGGTCGAACACGAAAGCGTGAGGCTGAGTAATGATGTGCTCTTCACCCGTTGCACGATGCACCACAACAAGCTCGCAGAGGTTCTGCACGCATGCCACCCATTCACCATTGGGTGAGACGGCAACTCCGAAGCGAGATGCTTCAGCAGGAGCT
>JAPKZV010000109.1:0-32222 GCA_026393585.1 Actinomycetota bacterium | reverse complement strand
TTGCGTGTCGATACGACATGCACTTGTTGCACCGCGAGCGGCTTCCCACAGCCCGCCAGTTTTCGCTACGTACACCACACCAGAACCATCGGGCAGCCAATGGAAACATCCGCCACCAAAGCCGCGTGTCACACTTGGCGCTGGCTCAAGTGGCCAGGCCTCTTCAGCACCGCCTACCCCCGCAATAGTGCGCAGTTCACCTTTTCCCTGCTGACTTGCCCCAAACACCAATACATCGCCTGCGGGGCTTATCTGAGGCTCGGACAGGTCGCGGGAATCGAGGCAACGCTCGAGGGGAACAGTAGGAATCTTCACGGGCATTAGCCCGAGGGTAGCGCCGGCACTACGGTAGGGGGTGATGAACGAACGACGCCCGCAAAAGCCAGAACGCAACCTCGCCATGGAACTCGTCAGAGTCACCGAATCTGCAGCCCTCGCCGCTGCACGTTGGGTGGGTCGTGGCGACAAGAACGGGGCCGATGCTGCCGCCGTCGACGCCATGCGCACCGTACTCACCACCGTTCCTATGGACGGCATTGTTGTGATTGGTGAAGGTGAAAAAGATGAAGCACCCATGCTCTACAACGGAGAAAACGTTGGCGATGGCACTCAGCCTCGTACCGACGTTGCTGTTGACCCCATCGACGGAACCACACTTACTTCGCTCGGCATGGGCAATGCGCTTTCGGTGATTGCCGTTTCAGAACGCGACACCATGTTCGACCCAGGCCCATGTATGTACATGGAAAAAATTGTGGTGGGCCCACAAGCTGTTGGTCATATCGACATCACTGCTTCCGCTACTCAAAACATCAAATGGGTTGCCAAAGCAAAAGGTGAATCGGTACGCGACCTCACCGTCATGATTCTCGATCGCCCACGACATAAAGAACTCATTGAAGAAGTGCGCTCAACGGGTGCACGCATCAAGCTCATTAGCGATGGCGACATTTTTGGCGCAATCGCAACATCGTGGCCCGATGCTGGCGTCGACTTGCTCATTGGCATTGGCGGCACCCCCGAAGGCGTGGTGTCGGCAGCGGCACTGAAATGCATGGGCGGAGAAATTCAGGGTCGTTTGTGGCCACGCAATGAAGAAGAGCGTCAATCTGCCTTGGCAGCTGGATACGACCTGTCCAAAGTGCTCACGTCCGACGACCTGGTGAAGGGCGACAACTGTTTCTTCGCAGCAACTGGCGTCACCGACGGAGAATTGCTCCGAGGCGTGCGCTTCGACTCACGAGGAGCCCGCACCCAGAGTTTGGTAATGCGTTCCTTGTCGGGAACCGTGCGACTCATCGATGCTCAGCATCGCCTTGACAAATTGTCTACTTACGCTTCAGTCGATTACGCCTAGTTTTTATGCTTAAGTGCCCAAGTTGGCACGTAAACAACTAGGGTGAACAGCCGTGGGTTCAGACCAGACAGCCGGGCCAGAGTCAGTTGACTTTGCCAAACGCCTTGCAGCAGAAAATGCTGCCAAAGCGTCCTCTCCTACTCAACGCGCAGCGGAAACCCATGGTGAACACGGGCATTCCAAAGCCGGCACGGGAATGCTTGCCCTGGGGGCACTTGGTGTTGTGTATGGCGACATTGGCACGAGCCCGCTCTACTCGCTGAAGGAAACTTTTACCGAGAAGTCGCACCCCATGATGGTGGACAACATCAACGTGTATGGCGTGTGTTCACTTGCCTTTTGGGCGCTTCTCATTATCATTTCCGTGAAGTACCTCTTTCTTGTGATGCGCGCCGACAACCGTGGTGAAGGCGGCATTTTGGCCCTCACTGCACTCGTCATGCCAAAGCGCGGGTCAACAACTGCAAAGGCTGGGTTGCTTGTCGGCCTCGGAGTTTTTGGTACTGCATTGCTCTACGGAGACGGCATTATTACGCCCGCTATATCGGTACTCAGCGCTGTTGAAGGACTTGGCGAAGTATCTACTTCATTCGATAGTTGGGTCATCCCCATTGCAGTTGTCATTTTGCTCGGGCTCTTTTTTGTTCAGAGCCGTGGTACTGGCGCAGTAGGCAAAGTGTTTGGACCCATCATGATTATTTGGTTCATCACACTTGCTGTGTTGGGCCTTTCTAAAGTGTGGTCAGAGCCCGGCATCATCGCTTCGGTCAACCCGTACTACGCAGTGCAGTACTTCACTCATGAATCGAGCCATGCGTTTTTGTCTCTCGGATCCATTTTCTTGGTGGTCACCGGTGGCGAAGCGTTGTACGCCGACATGGGCCACTTCGGCCGTAAGCCCATCACCCTAGGATGGTATGCCGTCGTGCTTCCAGCACTCTTGTTGAACTATTGGGGCCAAGGCGCATTCCTCTTGCAAAACCCTGAAGCAATTGAAAGCGTCTTTTTCCGTATGGCACCAGAGCCACTGCTGTTGCCTTTGGTGATTCTCGCCACCTGCGCCACCATCATTGCGTCACAGGCACTCATCTCGGGCGTGTTCTCTCTCACCGCGCAAGCCGTGCAGCTCGACTATTTGCCACGTATTCAAATTCGCCACACGTCGTCAAGTCATTCAGGGCAAATCTATGTTCCACTCGTGAACTGGGCTTTGATGATTGCGTGCATTGGCCTGGTTCTCGGGTTCCGCACTTCATCAAACCTCGCTGCGGCTTATGGAATTGCCGTCACGATGACCATGGCAATTACCACACTCATCTTCTTCCGCGTCATTACCGACCGCTGGAATTGGAGTCGCACGCGTGGCTTCCTCATCTGCGTGCCGCTTCTTCTCATTGAATTAGGTTTTCTTGGGGCAAACGTCATCAAGATTCCTCACGGCGGTTGGTTTGCACTTGCAGTTGGTGCCATTTTGATGGTGCAAATGCAAACCTGGCGACGTGGCCGCATTTTGGTGGCTGCTCGTATTCACCGTGGTGAACGACCCATTGAAGATGTACTCGACGAAGCTGAGGGCATTAAACGCGTCACAGGAACAGCGGTGTTCATGTTTAAAGACTTGGGTAAGGCTCCCCCAGCTCTGGTGAACAACTTGAAGCACAACAAGGTTCTGCACAACACCACTCTCATCGTTGCTGTCGACACTGCCGACGAACCCCGCGTG
Organism: Actinomycetota bacterium; assembly: GCA_026393585.1. Lineage (GTDB taxonomy): Bacteria > Actinomycetota > Acidimicrobiia > Acidimicrobiales > Ilumatobacteraceae > F1-20-MAGs119. Next base: position 29,142 of record JAPKZV010000109.1, on the reverse strand, counting down.
TCACCCGAACACCGCGCTTCAGTGAAGAAAGTTGCTCCGGGCGTTTTCCAAGTTGAAGTGTCTTTCGGCTTTATGGAAGACCCCGATGTTCCGAAGGTGCTCGCAGCAATTACTCACCCTGGTCTCGAATACGACCCAGAAGATGTCACCTATTTCCTTGGTCATGAATCCATCATTGCGGGTAAAGCGCCCGGCATGAACCCACTCCAAGAACATCTCTTCGTGTTTTTGAATCGCGGCGCCGACAGTGCAAGCCGCTTTTTCAACTTGCCAACAGAGCGTGTGTTTGAAGTTGGGTCACGCGTCGAAATTTAAATTCCGACAATTTTTCCCGACACACGGCGCATCACTACGCGCGGCACCAGGCGTACCCACATGAGCATGCTCTTGTATTGCGTACCTGGAACAATGAGCGCTTTGCCCTTTGCTGTTCCCGCTAACGCTTCCGATACCACGTTGGCAATATTGAGCCACATGAACTTGGGGATGGAATCAATTTCTGCACCCGTTTGAGCTACTTCTTGAAACTCTGTGCGCACAAAACCAGGGCACAACGCACTCACATGCACAGGGCTCTTGCGTAGTTCTTCATGCAGTGCTTCAGAGAAACTAGTAACGAAAGCTTTTGTTGCGGAATACACCGCCATGCCAGGGCCCGATTGAAAACTAGCCACGCTCGACACGTTGAGTAAGTACCCACGCTTACGCTCTTGGAATGCGTGCAGTGCGGCATGTGACAGTTCCACTAACGCCCGAACATTTAAGTCAATTTGCCCGGTGGAGTTGTTGACAGGAACCGAGAGAAATGTTCCCGAGGAACCAAAGCCTGCATTGTTCACCAAGAGATCTACCGGAAGTGTTGGTGAAGCCAGGCGCTGCGCAACACGTGCAATACCTTCTGCAGTGAGCAAGTCGGCAACGAGCACTTCACATGTGCTGTATTGCTCGGCAAGTTGCTCTAAGCGGTCGCCGCGACGCGCAACGAGAACACACGGAATACCAGCACGGCTGAGTTGATGAACAAACTCTTCACCAATACCCGCAGAAGCACCGGTGATGAGTGCTCGCTGAAAAGGCAGGGTCATGAATTAGTGGCCGGCGTTGACGCCAGCAAGGCCACCAGCAGCGGCAAGACGAGCATGCGCACGACGCAAACTGGCCTCAACTTCGGTGGAGTTTTCTGTGCGCGTCAGTTCTTCAGCACGCTCGAGGGCACGACGTGCACGCTCGATGTCGATCTCGCTACCGAGTTCGGCACCATCGCTGAGCAAAGTGACCACGTTGTCGGACACTTCAACGAAACCGCCGTGAATGGCGAGGTTCATGATGGTGCCATCGCTCAACCACACGCGTGTGTGGTTTTCAGTGAGTGCACCAAGGAATGATGTGTGTCCGGGAAGGAACGCAATTTCTCCCCCACCAATGGTGCGGGTGATGATCTGTGTTGTTTCGCCAGAGAACACAACGCGCTCTGGCGAAACAACTTCGACACGGAAGCCAGGGGCTTCAGACATTAGGCATTCTCCTGCAAGGTCTTCGCCTTGGCGAGCACCTGCTCAACGCTTCCCACGTTCAAGAAGGCCTGTTCTGGCACTTCGTCGAGTTCGCCGTTGATGAGTGCTTCAAAGCTTTCCACCGTTTCAGCAACTGGAACGTATTCACCAGGAACGCCGGTGAAGACTTCAGCAACATAGAACGGCTGCGACAAGAAGCGCTGCACCTTGCGAGCACGTGACACGGTTTGGCGGTCTTCTTCAGACAACTCGTCGAGACCAAGGATGGCGATGATGTCTTGAAGTTCCTTGTAGCGCTGCAAGATTTCCTGCACGCGACGAGCAACTTGGTAGTGACGATCGCCAACGGTTTCTGGAGTCAAAATAGATGACGTTGAAGCCAATGGGTCTACAGCTGGGTAAATACCCAACGATGCGATTTGACGTGACAATTCGTTGATACTTCAGAACCGGCCTGTACGAAACGGAAGATGTTGTCGATGAACAACAACACGTCCTGGTTCTGTACGTCACGGAAGTACTCAGCCATGGTGAGAGCTGACAATGCAACGCGAAGGCGCACGCCAGGTGGTTCGTCCATTTGACCGAACACTAAGGCTGCCTTTTCGAACACGCCCGACTCTTCCATTTCCAAACGGAGGTCGGTTCCTTCACGGGTGCGCTCGCCTACACCGGCGAACACTGATACACCACCGTGCTTTGACGCAACGCGGTTGATCATTTCCGTAATGAGAACGGTCTTACCTACACCAGCACCACCGAACAAGCCGATTTTTCCACCAGCGAGGTATGGGGTGAGAAGGTCGATGACCTTAATGCCAGTTTCGAACATGCGCTTTGATGGCTCAAGGGTGTCGAATGCAGGAGCGGGGCGGTGAATTTCCCAACGCTCGGTGTTTTCAAACTCTTTTGGATCAGCGTCGAGTACGTCGCCCCATACGTTCCATACGTGGCCAAGTGTGCTGTCGCCAACGGGCACTGAGATGCCGCGTCCGGTGTTGCGCACTGGTGTGCCACGTGTGAGACCGTCTGTTGGCTTCATGCACACGGCACGAACACGGCTGTTTCCTAGCTGCTGTGCAACTTCAGCCAAAACGACGTTGGGGGTGCCTTCGATGAGCACGGTGAATTCAAGCGCTGTGTTCAACTCGGGCAATGCGACACGAGGGAACTCAACGTCGATCACCGGGCCGGCGATGGCAACCACACGACCGTCTTTAAGGTCTGTAGGTGCGTTGTTTGCAGTCATCGTCATGTCAGTTTCTCCTGCTCAGACTCGATCGCTCGATACGAAAGGGTTTTCCATTCCAAACACGCTGGAGATGACAATTGCGTCTTCTCCAGATGATAAGGCTTCTGCTCCACCCACAATTTCCATGATTTCTGTGGTGATGGAGTCTTGACGCGCGCGGTTCATTGTGCGCGAGAGATTTTTGATGAGTTCTTCAGCGTTGTCGGTAGCCGACTTCATAGCGCGCTGACGGAACGCATGTTCAGATGCAGCTGCGTTCAACAAGGCTGCATACACACGTGCTTCTACATAGCGGGGCAAAAGAGTGTCGAGGATGCCCTCTGGATCTGGTTCATACTCATAGTCGCCACCTGCTTCGGCTGCGCCATGGTCGTCGGCTTGTGCAGCAGTGAGATCGCCACCCAGTGGTACGAGCGGACGCAAGACCACTTCTTGGGTTCCTGCAGAAACAAAACGTGTGTAGACGAGTTCTACTTTGTCGACTTGACCGGTGAGGAAAAGATCGACCACGTATTTACCAATTTCAGCGGCATTGCTGTGGCCTGGGGCATCGCTGAAACCAGCAAAGCCCTGACCCAAGTTGTAACCGCGGAAGCGCAGGTAACCCTCGGCCTTACGACCAACAGGAACCACGATGTAGTTTTTGCCGGCAGCAAGGTCGGCTTTAATTTCGCCTTCCGTTGCGCGCAATACACCAGTGTTGTAACCACCACACAAACCGCGGTCGGCGGTGATGGCCACATAGCACGTTGTTTTCACTTCGGGACGGCCAGCGAGGAACGGTGAGTTACCTACCGCACCGCCAGCTGACAGATGCTTCACAACATCGGTAATTTTTTCACTGTAGGGAACGGCGGCCGCTACGCGTTGTTGCGCTTTCACAATGCGCGAGCCAGCAATGAGCTCCATTGCGCGTGTGATTTTCTTTGTTGCCTGCACTGAGCGAATTCGCCCACGCAGGATGCGTTCCTGACCGCCAGCCATCTACATCACTCCGTTGCGAGGGTCTTTGCGCTCTCAGCTTCGCCAACTTCGCCAACATTAGATGAAGGCTTGGCAGCAGCTGTTGCTACGGACGTTTTGAATTGTGCTTTGAATGCAGTGACGATGTCACCAAGATCTTTTGGCACGTCAGACTTTGGATCTTGACGAATACCAGCGACCATTGCGCCATGACGTGCGTTCACGTACTCGAGTAGTTCTTTTTCGAATCGGCGCACGTCGCCAACTGGCAAGTCGTCGAGGAAGCCTTTGGTACCAGCAAAGATGCTGACCACTTGCTCTTCTACTGCCATTGGGCTGTTGAGTGGTTGCTTCAACAACTCAACCAAGCGATATCCACGCTCAAGTTGTGCTTTTGAAATGGCGTCGAGTTCAGAACCAAACGTTGCAAATGCTTCCAACTCACGGAACTGGGCGAGGTCGAGTTTCAAAGTACCCGACACGCTCTTCATCGACTTGATTTGAGCTGCACCACCTACGCGAGATACCGAGATACCTACGTCTACTGCAGGACGCACACCAGATTTGAAGAGGTTGTCTTGCAAGTACACCTGGCCGTCGGTGATGGAGATCACGTTGGTCGGAATGTATGCCGACACGTCGCCAGCTTTGGTTTCAATCACTGGCAAAGCAGTGAGTGAACCTGCGCCGTTGGCGTCGCTCAATTTTGCAGCGCGCTCAAGCAAGCGGCTGTGGAGGTAGAACACGTCGCCTGGGTACGCTTCGCGGCCTGGTGGACGGCGCAACAAGAGTGCCATCTGGCGGTATGCCTCGGCCTGCTTCGACAAGTCGTCGTACACCACAAGTGCGTGCTCGCCATTTTCCATCCAGTGCTGACCAAGTGCGCAGCCGGTGTAAGGAGCAAGGTACTTAAACGGTGCTGGCTCTGATGCAGGAGCAGCAACAACAACGGTGTATTCAAGTGCGCCGTACTGACGAAGTGTTTCTACTGTTTGTGCAACAGTGGAACCCTTTTGTCCGATAGCTACGTAAATGCACTTCACACCAAGACCGCGCTGGTTGATGATGGTGTCGATAGCAATGGTGGTCTTACCAGTTTTACGGTCACCAATGATGAGCTCGCGCTGTCCACGACAAATGGGGATCATGGCGTCGATTGCCTTGATTCCGGTTTGGAGTGGCTCATGCACGGGCTTGCGACCCATGATGCCAGGAGCCTGAATTTCTACACGACGAATGATGCCGCCAACGATGTCGCCCTTACCGTCGATGGGCTCACCCAACGCGTTGATAACACGACCCAACAGTGCGTCGCCAACAGGAACCGACAAGATGCGTCCGGTTGCTTTTACTGGCTGGCCTTCTTCAATGCCATCGGCATCTCCGAGAACTACAGCACCAATGGTGTCTTCGTCGAGGTTCAAAGCGAGACCAACGGTGCCGTCTTCAAACTCGAGCAATTCGTTTACTGCGCAATCGGGAAGACCCGACACGCGGGCGATACCGTCGCCCACTTCTGCAACACGACCGACGGTACGAGCCTCGAGTGACGGCGCGTAGCCCTCTAACCCCTTGGTGATCGCCGACGCGATGTCGCTTGCTGACAATGTGATGTCTGCCATGACTATTTCCCTTCTGACACTGGTAAGTGACGACGCCTAGAGGCGGCTCTTCACTTGATCGAGGCGAGTACGGACACTTCCATCGATCACCGAATCGCCCACAGTGGCAACAACGCCACCGAGCACGCTCGGATCGACAACGACTTTCAAGTTGACCTTTTTGCCTGTGGCCTTTTCAAGGGCTGCAGCCAAACGGCTTTCTTGCTCTGGCGTGAGTGCAACTGCTGTACGCACCTCGGCGAGATCTTTGTTTTGCGCACTTGATGCGCGCTTCACCACTTTGTCGACAATGGCGGGCAAGTCGCGACCGCGACCAGCACCAATCACCAAGCCCACAAGTTGAGTGGTGGTGTTGGTGGCAGTGCCACCAATAAGTGCTTCCACTACAGCCTGACGGCGTGCAGCAGGAATGGATTCGTCGGTGAGCGTTGAACGCAAGTTTTCACTTTGTTCAAGCGCGCGAGCCAAACGGAACAATTCGTTTTCAACAACAGCCAGGTTGCCTTCGGCTTCTGCAATTTCGACAAGTGCGCGGGCGTAACCCTCGATACGTGATTCGCTCATCGTGCTGCCCCTACTGAGTTAATGAAGTTCTCAATGAGTTCTTGCTGTGCTGAAGCGTTCAACGACGCACTCACTGCACGCTGTGCAGCTGCCGAGGCAAGAAGTGAAATTTCGCCGCGAAGTTCATCGCTTGAGCGTGAACGTGATGCTGCAATTTCTGCATCTCCACGAGCCTCAAGTTCTGCAACTTCTGCGGTAATGCGAGCGCGACCTTCGGTCAGCATTTTTGCTGCCTGCTGGTCGGCTTCTGCCATGAGACGGCTGCGCTCACCGGCGATGTCGCCGATAGCTGCGCGAATGTTGCTGGCTTCTTGTGTTGCACTAGACAACGCATTTGCAGCACCGTCGAGTTCTTTTTGAATGCGCTCGGTACGAGCGTTCAAAGCCTTCTTCGCTGCTGGCAAACCAAATTTGTAAATTGCAGTAAAGATAATGAGCGACGCAATTCCACCGTAAATAATTTCTGCGGTTTCTGGCAAGAGCCAGTGGTGCGTCTGCGAAGGATCTTCACTCGCGATGAGATGAATGAGTCTCATGATCGGCTCCCTGCATTTTGCATTGCTTCTGAAACAGCTTGCGACACCACACCCGCATCGGCAGTTTTACCGAGTGCAAGCGATGCAACAGTTGAAGTAACCGAGGTGACAGCGGCACTGACTTGTGCCTGGGCTGCTGCACGCTCTGCGTTTGCTGCGGCTTCTGCTTCGGCTTTCTTTGCTGCAATACGAGCATTGACTTCAGCAATTGCGCGTTGACGCTCTTGGTCGAGAGTTTGACGAGCTGCATCGATGCGCTGTGCTGCTTCGGCACGAACACCAGCAAGCGCGGTGTCGTACTTGGCAACTTCTGCACGAGCGTCGGCTTTTGCAGCATCGGCACCGTCGTGATCGCTGCGGATGCTTTCGTAACGTGAGTCCATTCCTTTGCGCAAGCGTGGGAAGAGGAAGTACCTCATGAGAATCAGGAAGATGAGGAATGGACCAAAGGTCCACATCAATTCCTTACCTTCTGGTGCAATAGGGTTCGGACCCGCGTCAACCACTTCAACAGTGCCGGTTTCAGCAGAAAGAGCACGTGCTTCAGCGGCAACAGGGACTTCTTCAGATGCCTCTGTTGGTACGGCGTCAGACACTGGCTCAGCCGACATCATCATCGGTTCAGCTTCCGTCGGGAGGACGGTTTCTTCAGTTTCCGCCGAGACGACGGCTTCGGTTGGTGTGGCTGTGTCTGTTTGGACCAACCTCACCGACACGGCCGCCTCACCCGAGCGGGTGACTATTGCAGTCAACATGTGATCTCCTGAACCTGCGCTTTAGCAGGAAGATAGATGGACAACTCTCAAATTCGCTTTAGGCGAACTTGAGAAGAATGAATACAACGAATCCGATAAGTGCAAGAGCTTCGGTAAATGCGATACCCAAGAACATTGTGGTACGAACCATGCCGGCAGCTTCTGGCTGACGTGCCATTGCTTCGACTGCTTTACCCACGATGTAACCGATACCAATACCAGGTCCGATTGCGGCGAGACCGTAAGCAAAACCAGCTGACGCTGCTGCTGCTTCGTTCTTTGCTGCTGCTGGATCTGCCGCTGCTTCTGCTGCTTTCACAACAATTTTCGCTAATGCTTCCATTTCTTATTTCTCCTCGTTACTTATGAAGATTGGGTATTCAGAATTTTTCAGTAGTGCTTAGTGTTCAGGGTGTACTGCCCCACCGATATAAACCGCGGTGAGGATAGTGAAGATGTAGGCCTGCAAAAACGCCACCAACACTTCAAAACCGGTCAAGAAAATCAACATACCCATGGGCAAAACGCCAAACGGGATGAGGATTTTATCTTTAGCTTGGAAAAGCGATTCGGTGAGCAATGCAAAGGTCACGAGCAAAATGTGACCAGCAAGCATGTTGGCGAAAAGTCGCACAGCAAGTGAGAACGGGCGAACAATGATGGCCGAGATGAACTCGATTGGTGTCACGAGAATGTAAAGCGCTTTGGGTACTCCAGGTGGGAACAACACTGACTTGAAGTAGCCACCAAAACCTTGGTGCTTAATTCCGGCACCGTTGTAGACCACCCACACCATGAGTGCGAGTGCTGCAGGCAACGCCATACGTGCTGTTGCTGGCATCTGCAAGAACGGAATGATTCCGGGAACGTTGCAGAGATAAATGAATGTAAAGAGCGACAAGAGGAATGGTGTCCAACCCAGGCCATCGCGACCCATGGTTTGCATAACTACACCGTTTTCAATGAACTCCACTGTGCTTTCTGCAATGTTGCGGATACCGCGAGGTGCAGTTTTTGCGCTTTGACGACCAGCCAACAAAAACACCACTGTGCCGATGGTTGCTGCAAGCACTGCAATGATGGAGATTTTGTTGAAAGACTCGAAGAGATCCTTCCAGCGAAGGATCTCGTTAATCGGCGGGAACTCAAGAGCGATCACGTGCGATTCCGTTTCGTGTTAGTTCGAGGACAGGGATAAGAACAAAAAGTGTTGATTAAAAATCGACTTCGCTCAATTTAGTAGAAAGAAGTCGAGAAGAACGAATTTCACGATGAGGTATTTGCCTCACCACCTGAACTTGGCTTCAGACCTGGGTAAGCCAATGAGGCCGACACATGCCGAAGTTCCCAAAAGAGAAGACCAAGGTGCGTCACAATAATGGTGCATCCGAGTGCCGGTAGCGAAATCCATGACATATCGCGCACCAGAACAACGGCCGCAAAAATGATTCCTAACCGGATGAGGTAGCCAAAAAGCACTGCTCCCATCATGAGCGCCAGCGAAATGCGCGCCGTGGTGGAGATGAGAGCTGCTGCTAAGGCGAAATTGACCATCACAAGCGCACAACCAAAAGCGCTCGACACTGCCCCATCGGCTCCCCAGATGAAACCAGCAATCAAAATGAGCAAAGGTGCTGCAATAAGCCCGCGTACCAACATGTGACGAGTGACGGCAACCTCAGGAGCCCCGCCAGAGAGCTGCGAAGTGAACAGCGAACTGGGGTCGTTCATTGTTCGCCCTCAGTTGCCCGTGGTTGCACCCGCCGCGTTTCTGCCCGTTCAGCCTCAAGGCGCTTCATTTGGGTGTCGTAACCAAACCACATCTTGACGAAGTTACCCACGCACGAAAAGACGGTCATCACAATCATGAAGAGTGGTGTCGTTCCGACGAAATAGTCGATGGCAAGACCAATGAGGAAAAAGACCAACACACCAAATGCCATCTCGGCACCATGGCCAAGCCCCCCTGCACTGTTTTCTGCAGCACGTGGATTACCCGCAATGCGGCGCACAATTTTGGGATCGGGAAGAAGTCTCACAGCATGGCCTTTGGGGTTTGTTTCAAACTACGGCAACTCATTGCGCATCGCCAATTCTTCATCTTGCGATGCAGCATCATCGCGCGATTTACGTCGCACACTCGGGTGCAACACGGTGTACAAACCCAAAGCCACAGCAGCTACTCCAAAAGGCGCAATGCTGCCTCCAGAAGTAGAAATCACTGGATACAACGCCATTCCTGAAAGCAGAACTGTCCAAAGCCACAAGATGAGCACGCTACGACGTTGACCATGGCCGAGGTTCATGAGGCGGTGATGCAAGTGCCCCTTGTCGGCTGTTGCAAAGCTTTGTCGCTTGTATGCACGACGCACAATGGCAAACAATACGTCGAAAATGGGCACACCCAAAATGAGGAGCGGAATAAACAGCGGCGCCAAAAAGAAATATGTCTGGCTATTGAAGTCTTGTGTTGCTGGGTCTGCACGCCCACCCACAACACTCGTAGAAATAGCGAGCATGAGGCCAAGCAGCAACGCGCCACTGTCGCCCATGAAAATTTTGGCTGGGTTGAAGTTGTGTGGAAGAAAACCAATGCAAGCACCAAAGGTGACTGCAGCAACGAGCGGCCCAATGTTGGGTTCGGCAAGCAAACCCAAATCACCAAGATGGCGGCTATACAAAAAGAAAGCAGCCGATGCAATAGCGACAATTCCCGTTGCTAAACCATCTAATCCGTCGATGAGGTTGATTGCTTCGGTCATTACTAACAACCACAAAATGGTGACGAGTGGAATCCAGTCATTCGACAAAACAAATACATCGAAATACGGAACGCGGAAATAAAACATGGTGACGCCGGCCCACACCAACACCATGCCAACTCCTGCGGTTCCTGCAACTTTTGCAGGAGCAGAAATTTCACGTATGTCGTCGATGAATCCGATTGCACAAATTGCAATAGCGGCAATTGCTACACCCAGCATTTCGGAACTGCCATCGAACAGCGGACCAAACCTGTCCATCTGCCATGCCAAAAGCAATGCGGTAATAATGCCAACGAGCAGCGCTACCCCACCAACGTCGGGCGTAGGCGTGGTATGTACTTTGCGCGGGTCTGGCTGGGCCATCCAATTCTTCAGACGCGCCAAGCTCATGACGAATGGGGTCACAGCAAAAGTGACAATGGCTGCACATGCAGCAACAATGAGATAGCCGTTGATGTCACTCATGTGGTTCTAGATTAGACCTCTGCACCACTACTTCAGCAGAGTCTGTGTTTTCTCTAATAAACAGGGAACTTTGCGCAAAGTTCAGCAACATCGCTGCGTACTTTTGCCAATGCAGCCGAATCGGTGCGGTTGCGCAAGGCCGTGGCAATGAGCTCGGCAATGAGCACCATTTCAGGCTCTTTCATTCCTTGGGTGGTGACCGACGGCGTACCAATGCGCACACCCGAGGTAACAAACGGGCTGCGCGGGTCGTTGGGAATGGTGTTTTTGTTGAGGGTGATGCCGGCAGAGTCGAGCACCAACTGTGCTTCTTTACCGGTGAGCTCTGCATCGAATGGAGTGAGATCAACCACCATCATGTGAACATCGGTACCACCCGACACCAAGCGGAAGCCTTGTTGGGCGAGAGCTTGGGCAAGAGCACTGGCGTTTTTCACAATTTGCTCGGCATACGCACGGAAGGTGGGGTGTAACGCTTCACCAAATGCCACAGCCTTTGCGGCGATGGCGTGTTCAAGTGGCCCGCCTTGGCTACCAGGAAAGATGGCCTTATCGATTTTTTGTGCGTGCTCGGCTTTGCACAAAATGCAACCGCCGCGAGGGCCACGCAATGTTTTGTGCGTGGTGAAAGTAACAACGTCGGCATAAGGAACGGGGTTCGGGTGTGCCCCACCAGCAACTAGGCCTGCAAGATGAGCAATGTCGAACATCAACAGTGCGCCTACTTCATCGGCAATTTTCTTAAATGGTTCTGGCTCAAGACGACGCGTGTACGACGTGGTACCAGCAACAATCAGTTTCGGGCGGTGCTGCAATGCAAGTGCGCGCACTTCTTCCATGTCGATGCGCTCATCGCCTGACGACACCTTGTAAGAAACAAAGTTGTACAAAATACCGCTGGCGTTCACAGGTGACCCGTGGGTGAGGTGACCACCGTGGTCGAGGCTCAAACCAAGAACGGTGTCGCCTGGGTTCAAAAGACCTAGATATACCGCCATATTTGCGCTTGCCCCAGAGTGTGGCTGCACATTGGCGTGGTCGGCACCGAAGAGCTTTTTGATGCGTTCAATTGCGAGCGATTCAATATCGTCGACAATGGCGTTACCGCCGTAATAGCGCTTGCCGGGGTAACCCTCGCTGTACTTGTTGGTGAGCACAGAACCAGTTGCACGCATCACTGCTGGCGATGTGAAGTTTTCACTTGCAATGAGCTGCAGACCCGTGACTTGACGCTTGAGCTCGTCGTCGATGAGAGAGAAAACAACGTCTTCGCTTTCGAGTTCTGATGGCCAATTCTTTGGGGTGCTCATTTTTGTGCTCCGAAATTGTTTGCTTCTTCACGTTCGATGTCGCCGAGTTGTGCAACGCGACGTTCGTGACGACCACCTTCAAAGGCAGTGGCAAGAAATGTTTGCACGATTTCCTCTGCGAGTCCTATTCCTACGACACGTGCTCCCATGGAAAGTACGTTGGCATTGTTGTGCTCACGCGCCATACGCGCCGTATAGAGGCAGTTACACAAAGCTGCTCGCACACCCATGACCTTGTTTGCAGCGAGTTGCTCGCCTTGACCACTGCCCCCGAGCACGATGCCGAGTTCTGCTTTGCCATCGCGCACTGCACGACCCACAGCTGCGCAAATGGGTGGGTAATCGCAACTCTCGGTGGAGTGTGTACCGAGGTCATCGACTGTGTGCCCAGCAGTACGGAGAAATGCGATGAGGTGTTGCTTCAGGGAATAACCAGCGTGGTCGGCCCCAATAGCAATGTGAAGTGCGGCAGTCATGTTCTGAGCATAGGGTTTGCAGGCCTCGGAACGCCTAACCTGCGTCTATGACTCTTTCACCAAAGACTCCAATTCTCGTTGGTTCAGGCCAGTCGCTACAACGCCCAAATGACCCACGTACCGCTTCATTCGATACTGCTGCCGACCCAGTTGCACTCATGGTGGAAGCAATTCGCCTGGCCACAGCCGATGCTGGTTTAACTTCTCTTCCTGCTCTCGACGCACTGCGCGTGGTGGGATTACTGAGTTGGAAATACGGCAACCCAGCGTGGCTTGTTGCGCAAGACCTCGGCGTGAGCTCGCGTGAATACGCACTCAGCGCAATGGGTGGCAACACTCCACAGTCGTTGGTGAACGCTGCAGCCACAGAAATTCAAAACGGCCAAGCCGACATCATTGTGCTCACCGGTGGCGAATCAACACGCACCAAGGCCCGTGCCAAAAAAGCAGGCGCCGAACTCACATGGCGCAAAACTGGTGCCGACGTACCCGCACCAACTGCAGTAGGTGAAGACCTTGTGATGGTGAGCGAATACGAATTTGAGCGCAAAATCATCATGCCGGTACAGGTGTACCCGATGTTTGAAACTGCAATCCGTGCACGTGCCGGACGCAGTGTTCAAGATCATCAAAAACACATTTCTGAGTTGTGGTCACGCTTTAGCAATGTTGCGGCAAAGAACCCCAATGCCTGGTCGCAAAATGCAGTGAGCGCCGAAGACATTCGCACCGCAAGCCCAAGCAATCGCATGATTGGTTTTCCATATCCAAAATTCATGAACTCGAATAACGATGTCGACATGGGTGCTGCACTCATTATGTGTTCGGTAGAAAAAGCTGAAGCCCTGGGCATTCCTCGCGACCGGTGGATCTTTATTCACTCCGGCACCGACTGCCATGAGCACCAGTACATCTCTGAGCGCTGGACCTTTGCTGAAACTCCAGCAATTGAGCTGGGTGGAAAACTTGCATTGCAAAATGCAGGTGTTGGCATAGACGACATTGGCATTGTCGACCTCTACTCATGTTTTCCTGCAGCTGTACAACTTGGTGCACAGTCACTTGGCCTCGATATCAATGCGCAACTCACCCGCACTGGTGGCTTGCCTTTTGCCGGTGGCCCTTGGAACAACTATGTCATGCATGCAATTGCCACGGTGATGAACGACCTCCGCAATGCGCCAAACGAGCTTGGCCTGGTGTGGGCCAACGGTGGCTACACCACCAAACATGCCTTTGGTGTGTACAGCACGCAGCCGCCCAAGGAAGCTTTCAAACACGCGTATCCACAAGATCAAATTGATGCCATGCCCCGACGCTCAGTTGCCAAGGCCGCTGAAGCAGTGGGGCCCGCAACACTCGAGGCATACTCGGTGATGCACGACCGCGACGGCAAGCCCGCAATGGTGCATGCCGCGTGCTTACTTGCCGATGGGCGCCGCGCATGGGGCGAAAGCACCGACGCCACACTTGGTAGCGCCATGTGCACCGAAGAGTTTGTCGGACGCGCAGTCGAGCTCGATGCTGCTGGTGTTGTACACATCAAATAGGAGCGAAAAGCACACTTGTGACCCAGAACGACACTTTTCCTCGGCAATACGCTCGCACTCAACGCCTCTCGCTGGGTGAACCACGCAGTTTCACTTTGTCACCTTGCTCACAACGTTTGGTCTTTGCCCGCACAGCGTCGGGAAGCAACACCGTCAACATGCTGTGGGTGCTCAATACCCAAACAGGTGAAGAAAAATGCGTCTTCAACCCGCAAGCAGTGCTCGACAACACCGGCAATATCACCGCTGAAGAACTACGGCGTCGTGAGCGTGCACGCGAAAGCGCCAGTGGTGTTGTTTCATACTCGTGTGATGCAGCAGTTGAACATGAGGCACCCACGTTGCTTACATTCGCAATGCCGCATTATGCGTGGCCGACATTTCACAGGGCACAGACAACACCCACGAAAAAGTTGTAGCTTCCGACCCTGCTCCTCATATCTCATGGGGCATGGCCGACTTCATTGCTGCAGAAGAAATGGGTCGTCAGCGTGGCTACTGGTGGTCGCCAAATGGTGAGCACCTGGCTGTTTGCCGTGTTGATGAATCGCCCATAGACACTTGGTTTATTGCCGACCCTGCCCACCCTGAAAAGCCAGCAACTGAGCATCGCTACCCCGCTGCCGGAACCGCAAATGCCAAAGTGACATTGCATATTGTTCACCGTGACTCAGCTGAAGCCATTGAAGTGGCACTACCCCACACTTTTGAGTATCTCAACTCTGTTTCATGGAGTGCTGCTGGGCTCATTGCCCAACTCCAAACGCGCGACCAGAAATCAATTGCTGTTTTTTCTATTGACGCAACAAATGGCAACGCCGTTGAAATTTTCGCCGACATCGACGATGCATGGGTAGAACTCGTAAGCGGGGTTCCTGCGCTGAGTGCGACAGGGAAACTCGTTACAACAGTTGACCGTGAAGATGCGCGACGCCTTCAGGTAGATGGTGTTCTCGTTACCCCAACGCATCTTCAAGTACGTGCTGTGTTGCATGTAGGAGAAACCATTGTCTTTCAGGCAAACCACATCGATTCTCCATGGACTATCGACGTGTGGCGCTGCGATGTTGCCACGAACAACCTCACCTGTCTCAGCAACTCGTACCCCGCACCACATTCCGTTTCTGGCATTGCCACCGACAATGCATTTTTGCTGCGGGTATCGCACATGACTGCTCCACGTGCTGAGTTTTCCATCAGCACCGGGCACAGCATTCATTCACATGCTGAAGAAATGCTCGTTGCACCCAACGTCGCCTTTCACACCGTTGGCAGCAGCAAGATTCCCGTCGCCATTGTGACTCCACGCGACAATGTTGCAACCAAACTCCCGGTGCTGTTCGACCCCTACGGCGGGCCACATGCACAGCGCGTGGTGGGCTCACTGTTGGCCTACGCCACTTCACAATGGTTCGCCGACCAAGGCTTCGTAGTGGTCATTGCCGATGGACGTGGAACTCCAGGCAAAGGAAGCACCTATGAGCGCAGCGTGTTGCACGACCTTGCCGAACCAGTGCTTGTTGACCAAGTGGAAGTTGCACAGGCACTTGCGCAACTTGAGCCACGCGCCGACACCTCTCGCGTTGCAATACGTGGTTGGAGCTTTGGTGGCTACCTTGCGGCACTTGCTGTGCTTCGCCGACCCGACATTTTTCATTGCGCAGTTGCGGGCGCTCCCGTCACCGACTGGCGCTTGTACGACACGCACTACACCGAACGTTATTTAGGGAACCCAGCCTTCGATGTGCACCCGTATGAGAGCACGTCGCTCATCAACGACGCTCATTTACTTCAACGACCACTGCTTCTCATTCATGGTCTTGCCGATGACAATGTGGTTGCGGCACACACATTGCAATTATCGAGCGCACTTCTTGCTGCTGGTAAAGACCACGAAGTTTTGCCTTTGTCTGGGGTTACACACATGACTCCTCAAGAAGTTGTTGCAGAGAATTTGCTCCTACATCAACTCTCATTTATTCAGCGTTCGTTGCCCACTGCCCCATAACGATGCGGTCAAGACCCGCAAAGTCTTTGCGCACTTCCACGTGTGCATAGCCCAGCTGAGCAAACTCAGCACGCAACACATCGCCTTGCGCAAAACCCATCTCACAAACGAGATAGCCACCAGGTGCAAGAAACTCACGTGCCTCTTGGGCAATTCCTAACACATCGCGAAGACCCTGGTTGGGAGAAAAAAGGGCAATGTGTGGCTCCCAAGTACGCACTGAGTCTTCAACAAGTGGGTCAGATTCATCGATATAGGGAGGGTTCGACACAATGACCTGAAAGGAACCATGTAGTTCACGCGGAAGACCCGCACACCAACTGCCCTGCGTTACACGCACATTGCGTGCATTGCGACCAATGCCGGCAATATTTGCCCGTGCAACATCGAGTGCATCGGTGGAAATATCACTTAGCCACACTTCAGTGTTGTCGTGCGGCAATTCATTTGCCATCGATAGCCCAATTGCTCCGCTACCAGTACCAATATCAGCAATGCGCAACATGTGTTCATCGCTACGCAACTGACGAGCACAACTCAATGCAACTTCCACCACTTGTTCTGTTTCCGGACGTGGAATGAGTACCCGCTGGTCGATGAGCAAATCGATATGACGAAATGGCCAATGCCCCAGCACGTATTGCACAGGTTCGCCAGCCAGCCTGCGCCCCACCATTGCTTGTAAAGACACACCCATGCGCATTGTTGCAGGTTCGTTCAGCGACTCAAGGAATTCACTACCCTCGAGCCCGCTTGCTTCTTCGCAGATCCAGCGGGCTTCTTTTTCGTCACCGAGAACTGACGTGGTTTCATTCCACAACTCGCGCCACGTACTTGCCTGTTCGTTACTCATGGGGCACACCCGGGCTTGGGCTTATTTCTCTCCGGCCAACTGCCGTGAACGTTCGTCGCTAATGAGCGCTTGCGACACTTCGAGCAAGTTGCCACTCAAGATGTCTTGCAACTTGTACAAAGTAAGCCCAATGCGGTGATCGGTGAGGCGATTGTCTTTGTAGTTGTACGTACGAATTTTCTCGCTGCGACCACCACCACCGGTTTGGGCTTTGCGTTGGGCAGAAGCTTCGGCGTCGTGTTCTTCTTGGCGCAGTTTCATAATGCGCGTACGTAGCACCTGCATTGCACGTGCCTTGTTTTGCAACTGACTACGTTCGTCTTGCATTGCCACCACAACACCTGTTGGCCTGTGCGTAATACGTACTGCAGAGTCGGTGGTGTTGACGTGCTGACCACCTGCGCCCGATGAACGATAAATGTCGATATCTAAGTCTTTTTCGTCGATGAACACATCGACTTCTTCAGCTTCTGGCATCACGGTCACCGTTGCCGATGACGTGTGTACTCGGCCTTGGCTTTCAGTAACCGGAACGCGTTGTACGCGGTGTGGGCCACCTTCAAATTTCATGTAGGTCCAGGCAAGATCGCCACTCATGAGAATAACGACTTGGTTGATGCCACCCAATGGAGAAAAATCAAGAGAAAGCGTTTCGCACTTCCAACCTTGGTTGGCGGCATACGCGCGGTACATCTCGAGTAGATCTGCTGCAAAAAGGTTTGCTTCTTCGCCACCTTCAGCGCCGCGAATTTCTACAATCACATTTTTGCCATCGTTCGCGTCGCGCGGCAACAGAAGCATTTTGAGTTCTGCTTCAAGCGACAAGAGTTCAGCTTCAGCGCTGGCCAATTCCTCACGGAAGAGGTCGCGCTCGTCGCCCACGGTTTGTTCCATGAGTTCACGAGCAGCTTCAGCATTCCCCTGTGTTTCGCGAATGGTGCGAATGCACTGCACGATGGGAGTCATTTGCTTATACAAACGTGAAGCATCGCGCAGTTTGTTTTGGTCGCCAACAATGTCGGGGTCACCAAGGCTTGCTTCAAGCTCTGCATAATCGCGTTCTATGCCATCGAGGCGATCCATCATGATGGAGAGGCTAACTGTGAGTTCTTCGTTGCAGCAGGAATGCCAAGGAACCGAGCAGGCTTCGTGGCTTTTTCAGCAGCAAGTAGGTTGGTGCGCGTGATGTGCGTATCGGGCATTGCAATAACGAGTTCTGCAGTGGGGTCAATATAACTGCGTGCATCGAGGGCAAAAGGAACGATGTCGGGGTCGGCACCAGTTGTGAATACAACAATGAATTGTTGACCGCTCGCATCTTGTGCTTTACCCACACAGGGCACCACATCGAGCACGTTGCTGCGAGCAAATGGCGGGTCGCAAGGTTCAAGCGATACTGCACCAACAAGACCTGGTTCATTCACCACGCGTGCACGCAACATACGTTCTGGTGCAAGACGATTGAACGGATGTGGTTCGGCATCGGGGTGACGTTGTTTTGCTACCGATGCAACAACGCCTGCCAATGCTTCTTGTTGTGGCTTATTGCCATGCAACAGCACAAATGCTTCTCTGTCGTGTGCACCCATTCCTACTTCCAGGCGTACCTCGGCGGTATATGCATCGGTTACCGCACGACACACTTCAAGGCCAAGCACTTCACCAGTAACAATGCCGTGTTCAACATGAGGAACTGCGCCACCCGATGCAATGAGATCAATGAAAGCTAAGTGCTCAGGCAGCGCCGGTGTTGCTTCAACATGGGGCACGGCAATGGCGGGCAACAACACGCGATCATTGACGTGCCAAACGGTGATGGGAAAAGAAAAGTGTTCGGCCTGACGAGCAAGCACGCCTGTATTTTCCTCGGCAAGCACGTGTAACGCAGCTGCGCCTTCTTTGAGAGCCCACAACAATGCTGGGCCGAGCCCACGTTGCGGGTTGTCGCTCACCAACACCCACACGTCGGTTCCGTGCTTCACTGCAGCGCCACGCGAAAAGCCAAGCGGTTCGAGATCGGATTCAGGAATGCTTTTACCAAGGTGCTCGTGGACGAGGACGCGCAACTTCAGAGAAAGGAGTTGGCCTTTTCGAGAGTCGTCAAGCGACACGGGCGTAACCGAAGAACGTCGAATTAGGAGTTCTTGGACTTGCGCTCGCCGTAGCGCTTGTTGAAGCGCTCCACGCGACCACCAGTGTCGACCAGTTTTTGCTTACCGGTGAAGTACGGGTGGCACTCATTGCACAATTCAACGCGGAAGTCTCCACCTTTGGTGCTGCGTGTGGTGAAAGTGTTACCACATGAGCAAATGACGTTGGTGTCTACATATTGGGGATGAATTTCGGTCTTCATGGCTCTCCGGAGTTCTTAGCAGTGGGATGAGTGTATCGGGCGAAAAGCGCCCTACATCGAGGGTTGTTTAGCGATTTCTGACAAGAATTCGTCGTTATTGCGGAATGATTTGAGGCGGTCGATGAGCAGTTCAAGCCCTGGAGCCCCGTTTCCATCGGCAGCGAGGCCCGAGAGCACGCGGCGGAGTTTCCAGACCAACTGCAATTGCTTGGGCGGGAAGAGCAGCTCTTCGTGACGGGTGCTTGAGGCATCGACATCGATTGCTGGGTACACGCGACGCTCGGCAAGACGGCGATCGAGGCGTAATTCCATGTTGCCGGTTCCTTTGAATTCTTCAAAGATGGCATCGTCCATACGGCTGTTTGTTTCCACCAGACACGTGGCAAGGATGGTGAGACTTCCACCCTCTTCTACGTTGCGTGCAGCACCAAAGAATTTCTTCGGTGGGTACAAAGCACCTGCGTCGATACCACCCGACATCACACGACCTGTTGCAGGAGCAGCAAGGTTGTATGCGCGCGAGAGACGTGTAATACCGTCGAGAACCACAACTACGTCTTTTCCAGCTTCCACCATGCGCTTGGCTTTTTCAATTGCCATTTCCGCAACGATGGTGTGCTCTTCAGACGGACGGTCGAAGGTTGACGAAATGACTTCACCACGAACGGTGCGCTTCATGTCGGTTACTTCTTCTGGGCGTTCATCGATAAGCAGAACAATGAGGTCGACCTCGGGGTTGTTCTTTTCAATGGAGCTCACGATGGTCTTCATGATGGTGGTCTTACCCGCTTTTGGCGGAGACACAATGAGACCACGCTGACCTTTACCAATTGGCGCAATGAGGTCGATAATGCGTGCAGTCATGTTGCCCGGATCATTGTCGTCTTCAAGACGCAATTTTGAATCGGGGAACAACGGCGTGAGATCTTCAAAGCGTGGACGCTTTTTTACATCGTCTGGAGACTTGCCATTCAACGTAGCGATATCGAGCATCGCTGGGTTCTTTTCACCACGTGCAGCAGGGCGTGCCATGCCAGTGACATGGTCGCCTTTGCGCAGACCGTATTGACGCGTTTGCTTCACTGAGATGTATGCATCTTCACGAGTTGGCAAGTAGCCATTCACGCGCAAGTAGCCGTAGCCCTCGTCGCGCAGGTCGAGGTAACCCGACACTGCTACTGGCTCTGTGCTTATTGGATCGTCTGAAACATCAACATCGGTTTCATAACGGTCGGTACCCTGTGGGCCCTCATCGTCACGGCGTCCTTTACGACGGCGACGGTTGCGATTGCGATTGCGATTTGCTGGGTCGTTGTCGAAACGTGAACCCTGTTGGAAACCTGGCTGACCGCCTGGCTGACCACCTTGTGGGCGCGGGCCGCGATCGTTTTGCTGACCACCTTGTGGGCGTGGGCCACGATCGTTTTGTTGACGATCGTTTTGTTGGCGTGGGCCACGATCATTTTGTTGACGATCATTGTGCGGGCGATTCGGGCGATGACCTTCAGAAGCGGTCTTCTCGAGCGTTCCTTCATGCTCAGCGAGCTCGAGTTCCCACTCTGACAGTGGTTCACCATCGATGCCGATGACCACGCGTGGTTCTGCTTTGGCAGCTGGTGCTTCTTTAGGCGCAGCAGCCTCTTTTGGTGCTTGCTTCTCGGTGCGGGCAGGGCGCTTGGTCTCTACCGGTGGAGCTGTTTGCTCCAAAATTTTGTCGATGAGTTCAGCCTTTTTGGCACGCGAAACCGACTTCACACCCAGTGCTTGGGCGATTGCCATGAGTTGTTCACGGTCCTTAGATTCAAGAACTGATTGCTCTAGTGCTTCTGCAGCCATTGCTGCCACCTTTCATATGCCTTCTCATGTGCGTTCAGGTCATCACGGCGAAATAAGTGAATGTTCACGAGATTTCGCGCCGATACACCGCAAAAGCAGTAATGAGCGGGAGCGGGACGCCGCTTCGGAAATCAATCTCGGCAACCCGAGATGTAACCACCATAGCCACCTGGGGAACTTGTTGCAACGCTCAGCGAGAATTAAGCGCCGGCAGTGAACCGAGTAACGGCATTTTGTACCGCTTCCAGGTCGTTTTCGACCGCGGTCACATATTCCTCGTGGTCAAAGAGGTCTGCAAGATGCGCGGGCAACGACGGCCGGCTCCCCGTTGCTTTTTCTACTGCATCGGGGAACTTCGCTGCATGAGCAGTTGCCAAAGTGACCATGGGAATATCGACTGACTGATGCTGACGCGCACCGAACACACCCACCGCAGTGTGCGGGTCGATGAGCTGCCCAGTTTTTTCAAACACATCACGAATGACTTCCAGCGTTGTTGCATCGTCACATCGTGCTGCACGAAAGACCGGTGCAAGCCAGGTGTTGTACTGCTCAGGGCTCACTGCAAATACACCTTCAGAACGAAAGCGACCCAACTGGTCGGCAGTGCGTGCACCATCGCGGTTGTTCATTTCAAAAAGCAACCGTTCGAAGTTTGACGACACTTGAATATCCATGCTCGGGCTCAGCGTTGGCAGCACGCTTTGTGCGCGCATCTCTTGTGTGGCAAAAAAGCGCGTCAAAATATCGTTGGAATTTGAGCCAACGATGAGTTGATGAATAGGTGCGCCCATTTGTCGCGCAATCCAACCCGACAAAACGTTGCCGAAGTTGCCGGTGGGAACACTGAAAGAAACGCCATTGCTAATGGAAACACCACTAGAGGCCAATTGCTGCGCTGCAGAGAAGTAGTACACCACTTGGGCCATGATGCGTGCCCAGTTGATGGAGTTCACTGCCGACAGGCGTTGTTGTTCACGGAACTTTTGGTTGTTGAACATTGCCTTGACGAGGTCTTGGCAATCGTCGAAGGTTCCATTCACCGCAAGTGTTTTCACATTGGGTGAATTCACTGTGGTCATTTGGCGTCGCTGCACGTCGCTCACGCGACCCTCTGGATAGAGAATGACAATTTTTACGCGTGAACAATTTTTCACGCCATCAATTGCTGCACTACCGGTATCGCCACTTGTTGCTCCAACAATGGTGATGTGCTCGTCACGTTGCTCAAGAAGCAAGTCAAACAATTGGCCTAAGAACTGCAGAGCCACATCTTTGAACGCCAAGGTCGGGCCGTGGAAAAGTTCCAACATCCAGTGATTGGCTTCCAATGGAACAAGCGGAGTGACACGCGGGTCGCGAAATGTGGAATATGCAGTGCTACACAGTTTCTGCAATGTTTTTGCATCAATTTCGTCGCCCATAAATGGCGCCATCACCGACGCTGCGAGCGATGCGTAGTCGGTGGTCAAGGTGTCTGGAGCAGACGGCCACTGTTGCGGAACGTACAAACCACCATCGGTGGCAAGACCAGCAAGTACAGCATCGGCAAACGAGAGGACGGGCGCAGTGCCACGAGTTGATACGTACTGCATGAGTTATTGCCCTACAACTCGAATGAAGTCGCCCGATCGTTTGACTACTGCAAGACCTGCGAAATCGCGCAAACACTTTTGGACCGACGCTTCTTGGGCAAGGTGTGTAATGAAAACAAGACGTGCATTTTCGCCAATGCCTTCTTGTTCGGCTGTGCGAATACTCACGCCATTTTGCGCAAACACGCCAGTAATGCTGTGTAAAACACCTGGCTGGTCGAGCACTTCAAGTGCCAGCATGTATTCGCTGTGCGTTTTATCTATTGCGGTGAAGCGAGGTTTCGAGAACGAACCCAGCATGGCGTGCGTACCTTTTTTCAAGTTCACTGCAGCGTCAATAGTGTCGCCCAGTACCGCACTTGCCGTTGGGCTGCCGCCGGCACCGCGGCCGTAGAACATCAGCGACCCCACTGCATCGCCCTCGACAAACACGGCGTTATAGGCCTCGCGCACGCTGGCTAGTGGGTGGTTGAGCGGCACCATTGCAGGGTGCACGAGCACGGCAAGTTCTTGCGAATCTGCATCAATTTCCGCAATGGCAAGCAACTTCACTACATAGCCAAGTCGTTTTGCCACAGCAATATCGGCCGCTGTAACCGTAGTAATTCCTTCGCGATGAACATCGTGTGAAGTGACGTTGGCACCAAATGCAATGCTTGCAATCACTGCACACTTCGCTGCCGCATCGAATGCTTCAACATCGGCAGTGGGGTCGGCTTCGGCATAACCCAAGGCTTGAGCTTCAGCAAGAACTGCTGCGTAGTCGGCGCCCTCTTCTGTCATCTTCGTCAAAATAAAGTTTGTGGTGCCATTCACAATGCCCATTACACGGCGAATAGGTTCGCCACGCAAGCTTTCACGCAACGGACGAATGAATGGAATGCCACCAGCAACTGCAGCTTCAAAGAGAAGGTCAACGCCTGCGGCGTCGGCAGCAGCAAAAAGTTCTGCGCCATGCTCAGCAAGGAGTGCTTTATTTGCCGTGACCACTGGCTTACCTTTGCCCAGTGCTTGGGTGATGAGGTCGCGAGCGGGCTCAATTCCGCCCATGAGTTCCACCACAACATCGACATTGGGGTCATTGACCACGTCGAGCGGGTTCGTGGTGAATGCTTTCGCGTCGAGCGACACGCCACGAGCACGTGAAATATCGCGAACCGAGGCTCGGGTCACCACCAAAGTGATGCCTGTGCGCTGGGTGATTGTTTCGGCACGTTCGTGAACAAGGTTGATAAATGCCGCTCCGACATTTCCCACACCAATAACGCCTAAACGCACCTCTTGCTTCATCCCTTCAGGCTATAACCCACTTTTAGTGTTCTCGGCGCCGTATGTCCCGCTTTTCGTGACGAAACGCGCCGAGAAACCAAAATTTATGGCGCTCTCATGTGACTAATGCACACAGTCAGGTATGTACCACAACACACTTCAGCAATTCGCAGATCAATTCGGCCTCATCGCCCACGGCGAAGTCGTTCCTGCTCACGTTTCTCGCTCTTCTTGGAGTCGCGCAGTTCATCGTGGCTATCTCTCTATTCTCCAGCCTGGAATTGGCGCGGTCACCAACACGCAGCAGTCACCAGAACAACGTATTGCTGCTGCAGTTCGTGCATCTGGGAAAGATGCGATGGCGGGAGGAGCAACTGCGGCTTGGCTACATGGAGTATCGCTTCCGTTCATTGAACCCATCCATATTCTGAGCCCCACGCGGCCACTTCATCGCAAACTTGTTGGCGCGGTCGTGCATCGTCCAATTGATACTTATGACCTTTCCCCTATCGACACGCAAGGAATTCCCTCTACTTCGCCATTTCGTACGCTGCTCGATACCTGCGCATGGAACCCCGCACTTGCCCACCGCGTGCTTGAACATTTCTTAGTTGCCGATCAATTCACTATCCAATCTGCATGGCGACAACTGTTCCTTCACGCAAAACAAGGTCGCCCCGGCATTACGCAGTTGAAAAATCTCTTGAATAAATGGGACCTCGACACTGCACAACCCGAAAGTGTTTTGGAAGCAAAAATGTTGTCTCTTTGTTTCATGAACAAGTTGCCTCCATTTGAATTTCAAGCTCAAGTTGGCAATTACCGTGTTGATTTTCTCTGGCGGCAGTATCGAGCAATTGTGGAATGTGATGGTTTTACCTATCACGGGTCGACTCGCGATGCTTTTGAAAATGACCGTCTACGCGATGCGGAATTGCAATCTTTGGGATACACGGTGTGGCGCTTTTCTTTCCGGCAGATTGCTTTTGAGCCAAAACTCGTCGCTTCACACCTCCAAAGAGGTTTCTCGGCGCAAAATGTCGCAAAAAACGTGACATACGGCGCCGAGAACACTCAAGGGGGAGGGGGGATCTGCCGATAATCATCATGTCCGCACAACTACCCTTTGGAGGAACATGATTCACGCGTCCTCAACTCAACTTCGTCGCATCAGTGTTGCGGTGGTCTTGTTGAGCACCTTCCTCTTCGCGGTACCCACTCCCCCTGCATTTGCTGAAGATCTTGCAGGCCAACCCCCTGCATCAATTTTGGTGAACGGCAAAGGAAATGGTCATGGGCGCGGCATGAGCCAGTACGGCGCACTCGGCTGGGCCACCACCTACAACAAAACCTGGCAAGAAATTCTCGACTTCTACTACGGCGGCACAACGTTGTCGCCACTCACCGATGCAGATGCGGGTCTCACACCAAACGGCGTCATGAGCGTGCGACTCACCGCCCTCGATAACAAACAAACAGCAATGGTGTCGGAAAATGCTTCTCTCCTTCTTGAGAACGACCCTGTGCCGGGTCGCAAATGGGCGGCGCTTGTAGTGCGCGAGATTGCAGGCACTGTGGGCACGTATCGTGTTTGGGGAAGCACCACACCAACTTGTGTTGCTGAGCAATCTGACCCCGTCGCAAATAAGTTCGTTCTCGTTGCCGATATTGCTGGCCCCACAAATGTTTCAACAACTCTCAGCAACGATGCATCTGCAGCAGTGATGCCGAATGATGCAATTGGCATATGTGAACCAGCCGGTGCCACGCGTTACTACCGCGGAACTATTCGTGCCGTGAATGGAACCGACAAAGAAAATCGCACCGTCAACCTGGTGAAACTCGACGACTACTTGCGTGGAGTAGTTCCTCGTGAATCCCCTGCGTCTTGGGGAGACCTTGCCGGTGGAGCCGGAATGAATGCACTACGTGCGCAAGCAGTTGCAGCACGTTCTTATTCCCTTGGCCAAAAGCGCTATAGCTACGCTAAAACCTGCGACACGCAATCGTGCCAGGTGTACGGCGGTGCAGCACTTCGCGAGAAAATAGGCCGCCCTATTGCGGTTTTGGAAGACATGCGCACCAACACTGCCATTAGCGACACCAGTGGATTCATTATGCGTACCGCAAAAGGTGGCGTGGTGAGTACTGAGTTCACTTCGTCGAACGGTGGCCGCACAGCCGGCACTACTTTCCCCATGCGTGTTGACGATGGCGACATTGCGGCCGATTCATCTGACCTCAATTGGAGTGCAGTGATCGATGCTCAGAGTATTCAAAAGAAATATCCCAGCATCGGTGTGCTGCTCTCGGTTGTCACCACCCACGACGGGCTGGGAAGCGACTGGAACGGCTACGCAACCAAGGTCACCATTTCCGGCACAGCAGGCGAAGTGAGTATGAGTGGATGGGATTTCAAATCGGCATTCGACCTGCGTTCTCCGTGGTACGAGACCACTCCCGTGTACGGCTCGACGGCAACGTCAACAGTGGTCGGGCCAATGTTGTTTATTGGTGACTCGGTTGGAGAAAGTATTACTTCTGAGTTCAACAGCATTGTTCGCCCGGCATACCCCAATGTTGATTATCAAGCATTGAGTTCACGATGCCTGATTGGCGCTTCATGCACAGGAACGCCTGACGGAATTACCATCATCAACTCATTACCTGCAGATAAGACACCGGCAATCGCTGTCATTCAACTGGGCTACAACGATTCATCGAGCACGTTTGGCGCCGAAGCCGACCAAGTCGTTGCTGCTCTCACCGCCAAAGGCGTGCAGAGAATCATTTTCATCAACATGTCTACGCGACGCACAACAGCCGGGTATGACATATCGAATGCAGCACTCGCCAGGATCGCTGCAACATACCCAAACGTCACCCTGCTCGACTGGAATACATATTCATCTGACACTCCAAGGTGGCGTTGGTTTGTGAAGAACGACAATGTGCACCTCACGGCAACAGGCCAAACCGAGTTTGCGTTGTACATTCGTGCACAACTCGATGCACTACGCACTCAGGGTCTACTCCCCCAAACGCCAGGCGCTCCCGATGTGGTGATTGGTTTACCACTGCGCGCCAACCACAGAGGCGACATGGTGAAATTGGTACAGAAGTCGTTGAACACCGCGTTCAAGCTGAAGAAAAAAGCGATTCCTACCGATGGCATTTTCGGCAAGAGCACAAGGTCGCTCGTGATGAGGTATGAAACCGCCATGGCGCTTCCGGTTGATGGCATTGTCGACGTTGAAGTGTGGAAAAGTCTTGGCCTCGACAAAAAGCCACGCACATCTGTGTTGCGCCTTGGCACTCAGCATCCGTCGGTGAAAGTGCTTCAAGCAACACTGAATCGTGTACTGAAAACGACCTTGAAAACTTCTGGCTATTACGACGGCCCCACGGTGTACTACGTGAAGCAGTTCCAACAACGCGCAAAATTGCCCGCTACGGGCAACGTAAACCGAGCTACTTGGCTGGCGTTGATGACGACCGCAGATCGTCTATAGAAACACCAAAGCGCTGTGCCCACGCTTCATCGCTCACCATCTCGGGGTAATACGCACGGTATTCACGCTTCAAGCGTGGGTAATCGCGACGCAAACGCATGAGCGATACACGCAAGGCCTTCATATCGCGCCAGAAACGTGGTGTGTCGCGCACCAACACGTAACCCTCATCGAGGCGTGGATGGCGATGCAAAATACTGTTACGGCGCGTAGCTAAGCCCACCGCGCGTGAGTTGATGGGGGCAACACCCATCTTTTTGGAACGCAACCACTGCGGCAATATGTAACCACCAACAAGTGGTACTGCAGCAATAAAGCCAATGAGACGAATGGGCTTGGGAATACCAGCAGGAATTTGAATTGCGCTGAGTTCAGCGTTCAGTGGTCCAGCTTTTTCTTCGGGGCATACGCGCACTTCATCGTGCATTGCCGCATGGTCGACATTGCGCCAAAAATCGGGACCTTCTAAATAGTGGTCGAGACCTTTCAACATGTATTCCAAGCTGGCATAGCGCAGTGAGAAAATGTTGCGGAACCCAAACGACAACGTGCGATATGCCGTGTGATACCACTTGTGCTGGTCGTAGACCAATGTTTCTACCAACAACATGTTGCGGGTTTCGTAGTACAGAGTCATTGGCCCGTTTTTGAGGGCAAAGTCGGCATGCCACACTGCAACACCTTTCATGGTGATGCTGTGTTCGCCAGTGTGCATGAGGCCAAAGGCAACGTCGTCACCACGCACGAAGACTGGTACTGGGTTCTCTTTGCCAACTGCAATAGGGAACGCGGTATACCACCAGGCGGTGTATTCAAACTTCGGCTCAAGCTCATCGGCTAGCACTGTGATGCGATCGCGCAGGTCGTCTTCACGACCAACTGCACGCAGCGGATACGTGTACCGCCATGCATAGTGTGCGCCAGCTTCAAACTGCATCCAGGGAATCTCTTCCGAGATCATGGCCCCATGAATACAGAGCTTGTCGTCTGTGGCATAACGGAACATCGCAATGGTACGTACTAACGATTCCACTTCAAGTGAAATATCGTCGTCCATGAACAACACATGGGTGGTCCATCCATCGTTGCGCGCATGAATAAGACCTCGCGCAAATCCACCCGCGCCACCCAAGTTCGGGTTAGGAATAAGTGTTGGGCTCATGCCTGTGCTTACTGGAACTTCTAAGTTGCGCCCGTTGTCGACAATGGTGGCGCGGAAAGATTGTTCGATGCTTGGCACTTCAGTAATGAGTTGACGCATCCGCTCGACGTTGGCAAGTACGTAAGGCTGGCGATTAAACGTGGTGATGACCGCATTCATGCGTACTTCACGCAACGGGGCCGCACCTGAATACCAACCACCGGTCACAAGACGCCCGCCATTGTCGCTATTGCGACGAACGCTGACGTAGTACGAATCGACTGTGGTGTCTTGCAGATCACACACACGCAGGTTTACTACACCGGCACTTTGTGCAACATGTGTAAGAACAATGCTCTCTTTGAGGCGCTTCACTGCCACAATTTCAATTTCGCATGGCCCCGACACTTCAAGTACTACATGCAACGCATTCACAGCCGATTTGCGTCGCCAGCGTGCTGCGGGGAAGACACCAAAGTAGGTATCGAAGCTTTGCACATTGCCCGCAATGCGCTCGTAAAGCGGTGGCTCGAGCGTGTCGGCGCGCGCTGGCAAAATGCGCTGCAACAGGTTGATATCGGGGAATGCTGCAACAGACATCAGAGTGGGTCCACCGAGAAGGGCGAAACTGCAGAGTCATTTTCCCAAGCAGTGAGCAATGCTCGCACTGCACCAAGTGCTTCGTGAATTGTGACGTCCATATCGAGATAACGATATGTTCCCAAGCGGCCCACAAAGGTGATGTTGCTCAACTTCCCCACTTCTTGCACATATTGCTGCAGTTGACCTTTTTCTTTCACCAA
>JAPKZV010000257.1 GCA_026393585.1 Actinomycetota bacterium | reverse complement strand
GGCCACCGCTATCGAAGAAGTTTTTGAGTGGCGAATGGGAAGCCGACCGTATTCAGTTGCGCAAGACAAGTGATATTGAATCGTTAAGTGCACACTGGCTAAATAACACCAGTGCTACCGCACTCAACGTTGCCACGCACGAACTCACTCTCAATACTTCTTCAGTTCTGAACTACGACGCCTGCATTATTGCAACCGGCGGCATTGCGCGCGAGTTGCCACAACAACCACAAGCACGCGGCATTCATCAGCTACGCACACTGCACGATGCGCAAGCATTGCGCGAAGAACTTCAACCTGGCAAAAAACTGGTGGTCATCGGCGCTGGATTCATTGGTTTAGAAGCAGCGGCCACTGCTGTTGCACGCGGATGCACTGTCACCGTTGTTGAAGGTTTGCCCGCGCCACTCATTCGTGGCCTGGGTGAAGAAATGGGCCGCGCTGCAACAGCAATTCATGCAACACAAGGTGTCGCCATTCGTTGCAATGTTCGTGTGCTGGGCATTGACACCAACGCAAACAGCGTGACGGGTGTGCGTATTTCCGATGCCACTGGCGAAAGTGTGGTGCCGGCCGATGTGGTGCTGGTGGGCATTGGTGTTGCACCAGCAACACAGTGGCTTGATGGCTCGGGGCTCACTGTGAATGATGGCGTGGTGTGCGATGCACATTTACAAGCAGCATCGGGCGTATTTGCCGCAGGCGATGTGGCACGTTGGGTCAATGGTTTGTATAGCGACCTTGAACCCACCATGCGTGTAGAGCACTGGACCACCGCTGCAGAACAAGGTGCACACGCCGCACGTAATGCATTGGCACACATCAACAACACACCACTGGTTCCATACAGTGCTGTTCCATTTTTCTGGAGTGACCAATTCACGTCGCGCATTCAGTTTCTGGGTCGCTCCACCGATGCAGAAGAAATTCGTGTAGTAGCTGGAAGCGTTGACGAAGGAAAATTTGCTGCGGCGTACATGCGTGCGGGCCGCCTTGTTGGCGTGCTCGGAGTATCGATGCCAAAAGTGGTGATGCCCTCACGCAAATTGCTGGAAGTGCACACGCCTTGGCAAGCCGCACTTGAGCACTATGCAGGACTCGCATCGTGACAACCGAACCCACCACAGCCCTGCAACTCTTCGGCGAAGCACGCCAGGTTGCTTATGTTGTGCCACGCGGAACATTTCATCAACACATTTCCCACTGGGCACATTCACTTGGTGTTGGCCCATGGCGCGTGGTGGAACGCCCCACCATTAGCAACTTCACTCATCGCGGAACAGCTGGCACGCTCGAGTTTTCTTTCGCACTTGCTCACATGGGCGCAATGCAAATTGAAATCATTGAACAACACAACGACACACCATCGACCTACAACGAATTTTTAGAAGCAACGAATGGCCAAGGCGGCTTGCATCACATTGCCTACTGGCCCGACGACATGAACATTGCCGAACAACAAGTGGCGCAACTCGGTTGGTCGCTCATTACCGCAGGCGAGCTTGGCCCCACTGGCCGCTTTCGCTATTACGAAACACCCAACACACAAGTGCACGGTGCAACTGCACCAACAATGGAACTCGCAGAAGTCAATGGCAACGTACGCAACTATTTCCTCACCACCGTTGCCGAACTCAGCCGCACCTTCAACCCGCACACCGACGAAGTAATACTGAAAAAGTAAAAATGTCTGCGCCTGACCCCGATCGTTTAGAAGTGTGGCGCGAGTTCCTCATTGCCCACGGTGCACTCGAGCGCATGCTCACCCGCGCCTTGCAAGAAGAATGCAACTTGGCACTCCCGTGGTTTGAAGTGATGGAAGCCCTGCATGCCGCCGGTGGGCACATGCGATTCATGGAACTCGCCGAAAAAGTGATGGTGCACCCCTCGTCGCTCTCGCGCCAGCTCGACAACATGGAAGACGCCGAACTGGTGGCCCGCGAGAAGCTGAATGAAGAAGACGGCCGGGCCGTGACGGTGACCCTCACCGAGGTGGGCCGTGACGATTGGCGCACTGCCAGCGTGGTCTACTACCGCCTCGTGAAACGGGTTTTTACGAATCACCTCACAGAAACCGACGTCATTGCCATGCACCGTGTGTTCGGCAAGGTGCTTGAGGGCTAGGCTAACGAGGCTCACTTTGAGCATTTCGGGGAATATTTAGTTGGAGGAATCATCGTGACAACCGCAGTAATTGTTGACGCAATTCGTACGCCACTCGGCAAGCGCAATGGCAAATTGCAAAACTGGCACCCAGTAGACCTGGCTGCTGAAACATTGAAAGCTCTCATCAGCCGCACCGGCATCGACCCAGCAGTGATCGACGACGTCATCATGGGATGCGTCATGCAAGTGGGCGAGCAGGGTGTCAACATCGGCCGCAACGCAGTTCTTGCAGCTGGCTGGCCAGACACCATTCCAGGCACCACCATCGACCGCCAGTGCGGTTCAAGCCAGCAAGCAGCGCACTTCGCAGCACAAGGCGTTATTGCCGGTGCATACGACGTAGTTGTTGCCGCAGGTGTTGAAGTCATGACACGCGTCCCCATGGGCTCGTCAATGGCCGACGGAAAATTTGGTTTCCCATTCGGACCAGCAGTTGCTGCTCGTTACGAATCAGAAGGTGGCCTTGTAGGCCAAGGCATCTCGGCAGAACTCATCGCCGACAAGTGGGGCATTAGCCGCGACGACATGGACGCATTTGGTGTGCGCTCACAGGAGTACGCCGCACGCGCAACCCGCGAAGGCCGTTTTCAGGCTGAAATCTTGCCAGTTCTTGGCGCCGATGGCACCATGATGACTGCAGACGAAGGCTTGCGCGACACCACACGTGAATCGCTGGGCAAATTGAAGCCATCGTTCCGCCCTGAAGAAGAAGGTGGCCGCGTTACTGCCGGTAACTCTTCACAAATCACCGACGGTTCATCTGCAATTCTCATCATGAGCGAAGAAAAAGCAAAAGCACTTGGACTCACACCACGCGCACGTTTTGTTGACTTCTCACTTGCTGGTGCAGACCCACGCTTCATGCTCACCGCACCAATTCCTGCAACACAAAAAGTGTTGCAACGTGCCGGTATGAACATCGATCAAATGGATCTTGTTGAAATCAACGAAGCATTCGCATCAGTTGTTCTCGCATGGGAAAAAGAAATTCACCCCGACATGAACAAAGTGAACGTGAACGGTGGAGCAATTGCTCTTGGTCACCCACTTGGTTGCTCAGGTGCACGCCTCATGACCACACTCTTGAACGAGCTCGAGCGCACCGGTGGTCGCTACGGCTTGCAGACCATGTGTGAAGGCGGCGGCATGGCCAACGCCACCATCATCGAGCGCCTCGGCTAAAGAAGTACCGCAAAATGCCCTCCTTTGGCGCCATTATTTGGTTTGCCATCGGAGGGCTTTTGTTTGTCTTCATTTGGAAAGTCGGCCTGGCCATGTTGAAAAGCATGACCATGGCAACCCCACCGCCCCTGCCTGCGGGCGAAATGCGCCGCATCAATGTGCGCTACCGCTGTGGTGTGTGTGGCGTGGAATTACGGATGGTGATGGCCCCCGACGAAGACCCGCCACCGCCCAAGCACTGCTTGGAAGAAATGGACTTTGTTGCCCCTGTTTTTGAGTAGGCACCGCGAAGTTTTCCCCAACTTGTGGATAACCCTGTTGAGAATGACACCGTTGTAACTCCACCCCTGTGAATAACATCGATGTTGTTACACCTCAGTGGTTTCCCTTACCCAGCAAAGGTTTTCTCGTCTCCCATGAGTGTTCTCGGCGCCGTATGTACCGTTTATTGCAACGTTATGCGCCGAGAATTTACCTCGGATTTAACCCCTGTTTCTGGGGAAAACCCGCCTTTATCCACAATTTGTAGAGGGAAAGCACCAGAGATAAGGCAAAACCGGGCGAACTATCGATATTTCGTGGCGGTGAACAACCCGCCAAGCACACAAGCAAGGCCACCAAAGAGGTACCAGTTGCTGCGGCCACCAGGCACTGCGCCCAGGTAGTAACACAAGATGACGAGTGAACCGAGCCCGAGCAAAACGAACATCAAGATGGGCACCCATGGTGGGCTCACGTAGTAGCTCTTTGGTGTGGGCGGCGTATAGCGCGTGCTGGCATCAGGCGTATTCACGCCGTGCATGCTCTTCGGGTCGGCATGGTCGAGATGATGTGTTTGGTGCAAGCCACCAGGCTTAGTGCCCTTAGGAGTTACACGACCACCGGTTTTGCGTTTTGGAGGAGCCACGAGAAAAGAGTGTAGGCGCAAAATGCTGCGCTTATTGCCTCGGCTGGATGGCAGGCTTAGGGCATGGCAAATTCTGGCGCCCCGGCCCGCGTGCTCGTCATCGACAACATCGACTCTTTCGTCTACAACCTCGTCCAATATGTGGGCGAACTCGGCGCCGAGCCCATTGTGGTGCGCAACAACGAAGTAACGGTGGAAGAGGCTCTCGCCCTTGCGCCAAATGGGGTGTTGCTCTCGCCTGGCCCTGGCCGCCCCGAAGATGCCGGCATTTTGTGCGCATCGATTTCCGCATTCGCTGGCAAAGTTCCGGTGTTCGGCGTGTGCTTGGGCCATCAAGCAATTGGCCATGTGTTTGGTGGAAACGTCATGCGCGCCCCCGAGCTGTTGCACGGAAAAACTTCAATGGTGGAACATCACAACACCGGCGTATTCACCGGCATTCCTTCACCGGTACAAGCAACGCGCTATCACTCACTCATTGTGGAACGCGCAACGTTGCCCGCATGTTTAGAAGTAACTGCAGAAACGTCTGACGGAATGATTATGGGAATGCGTCATCGCGAATTCGATATTGAAGGTGTGCAGTTTCACCCTGAAAGCATTCTCACCAACAGCGGTCATCAAATGATCGCAAACTTTCTCGCGCGGCTCTAGCGCGGTTAATTACGGGGCAGAGGTTGCGGGAGCAGGTGCAACAGTGGTTGCAGCAGCAATAGCTTTGCCCACTGTGAGTTTCACCACAGTTGCAGGGTCAACCATCGACTTGTATGGCACACCTTGTGAAATGACTTTGCCATCGTTCAACGAACCAGCAGGCACGTCGACATAAGCAACTTCAACACCAAGACCACGCGTATTCAACGACACACGAGCTTCACCTTCAGTGCGGCCTTCAACGTCGGGCACTTCCACTTGTTGTGGCCCACTCGATACATAAATTGTTATTGCTGCACCCGCTTCAATGGGCCCGCCAATTGCCGGGTCGGTACGCACCACGCGACCCTTTGCAACATCAACACTCACTTCGTTTTGCACCGACACAATGAAGTTGTAGGGCGTCGACTTCAACAACTGTGTTGCAGCGTCGGCAGTTTGACCTTCAATGCTTGGCACCGTTACTTGCCCAGCACCACCCGACACCACAACTTTCACGGCTGAACCCGCAGGCACTTCAGCGTTAGCACCAGGGTCTTGAGAAATAATTTGGTTCGCAGGAATAGTGGGGTCGTTACGCACTTCAGAAACAGTGAGTTGCAAACCCTTCGACAACAACAACGCCGTTGCGTCTTTCACCGACAACCCTTGAATAGCAGGCACTGCAACAGGCGCTTTTTTCGGGTTGTACGTAATAGTGACGTTGTCGCCCTTACGCATCACCACATCGGGCAATGGGTCTTGCCCGTACACCACATCGTCGCCCACGCCGTCTTTGGCAACAGGGTTCGGAACAGGATTGAGGCCCAAGTCGAGCAACACTTTGCTCGCATCAGACAACGTGAGGTTCACCACGTTCGGCAATTTCATATCGCTCGAAGAGTTGCTACCCGTGAGCGAACTGAACAATGCAAAAGCACCACCGAGCAATGCAATAACAGCAATGAACGCAGCAACGATGTACAAGCCAGCCTTGCGTGGTGGTTCATCGTCGTACGGTGGAAGATACGTGCCGCCAGTTGCGCCGCCGCCACCAGTTGCCGGCATCACTTGTGTGCCACCAACACCTGCACCCACAATGGGCATGGCCTGCGTGGTTGCAGCATCGCCAGTGGGGTAGTTCGCAGCGCCGCCAGTTGGGGTTTGTGCCATCACCGTGGTGGCACCAGCAACACTGCCGCCCAATGCTTCAATGAGTGCACCTACATCGGCGCCTTCGCGGAAACGGCGCAGGTCGTCGCGCACCGCATCGGCACTTTGGTAACGCACAGAAGCATCTTTTGCTAAGCATTTCGCCACAATGGCTTCAAAGCTGCGTGGAATATCGAGCACTATTTGATTTAGCGGCTGTGGAAAATCGTGCACTTGTTTGTACGCAACAGCAACAGCATTTTCACCAGTGAACGGGGGAGTGCCCGCCACCATTTCGTACAACACAATGCCCAGTGAGTACACATCGCTGCGCGGGTCGGGCTGGCCACCTTGTGCTTGTTCTGGAGAAAAATAAGTTGCGGTGCCCATAACGGCGCCCACTTGTGTGAGGTTCGACTCTTGGCGCGTATCGACCGCGCGTGCAATACCGAAGTCGGCAACTTTCACTGCACCATTGGCGCCAATGAGAATGTTGGCGGGCTTCACATCGCGGTGCACCACACCGTTGCGGTGTGCAAAAGACAACGCCGCAGCAACTTCGCTCGCAATGTCGCTGGCCTGAGCACTTGAAAGTTGTTTCTCGGCACGCAAAATGTCGGCAAGCGTGCGCCCCTCGACATATTCCATTGCCATGAAATAGGTGTTGCCCACCCGGCCCCAGTCGTACACCGACACAATGTTGGGGTGGTTCAAGTTGGCGGCAGCTTGGGCCTCGCGGCGGAAGCGCTCAACAAATGCGGGGTCGGTGGCAAATTCAGGAAAAAGTACTTTGACGGCAACCGGGCGGTCGAGCAAAACGTCGCGAGCCAAAAAGACGTCGGCCATTCCACCGCGCCCTACGCGCTGTTGAATTTCATAGCGATCATTCACCATCGCTTTGTCGTTGCCAGTCATACGTCCCTAGAGGTTACCGACGTGTAACGAACCCCGAGGATTCATTGGGGAACTACCTGTAAAGCCCGGTCGAGTAGCACTTTGGCCACTGGCCCCGCCAGGGTTCCGCCCGTTCCGGCACTAATTTGGGCATTCACGCCCTTCAGCATCACCGCAACGGCCACTCGGGGGGCCTCGGCGGGGGCGAAAGTGGTGATCCAGGCATGTGAACGTTGGGTTTCCCCCGGGGCATTGAGCTGGGCGGTACCCGTTTTGGCAGCGGCCTGAATGCCACCGGCTAGGGCCAAACAGCACTTCGCCGTGCCCTCTTTTGCCACGCCCACCATAAAAGTGTTCAATGTGGACGCCGTGGCGGGGGAAATGGGCCGGCGCCACACTTCCGGTGACGTGCTCGACAGCTCGGTGCCGTTATGGGCCAGGGTCTTGGCCACCACATAGGGCTTCATCATGGCCCCGCCGTTGGCCACCGTGGCCGCCACCATTGCCATGTGTAAAGGAACCATCTGCACGCTGCCCTGGCCAAAACCGTGAATGGCCAAGAGCGCAAGAGAATCGGTGAAGTCGGCAATGTCGCCACCAAAAGTGCTGGCCGCCGCATTGGGCAAATCGATGGGCAACTTTTCTCCCACGCCCCACTTCTTCACACCGTTCACCATTACTTCAGGGCCCATGTCGGCGCTCATGCGCGCAAAGGGAATATTGCAACTACGGCGAAACACTTCGGCCATGTCGCCACCACACGTTTTCTTGCCGTAGTTCTGAATGGGGTTTTTCGTATTCGGTGGTGTCCACGAATTTTCATCGGGCCATTCACTCGCCGTACTAATGAAGCCCGCTTCTAAACCCGTAGCAGTGGTGATGACTTTAAAAGTAGAACCAGGCATGTAGCGCTCTTGATACGCATTGGCGAGCAGTGGTTTACCCGGTGCATCGGCCAATGCTTCTAATGCAGCGCCGGCATCGTCGTTGTTATGCACAGCAACAGTGTTGGGGTCGTACGTGGGGTTGGAATACATGGCAAGCACCGCACCCGTGCGCGTGTCGAGCACAACTGCACTGCCTTCGCGATTACCCAATTGCCGTTGTGCGAGTTTTTGCAACTCGCTATTCAACGTGAGTTGCACTTCACCAGTTTGGTCAACATTGTTAAACGTAGAACCCACTGCAAGAAGTTGTTGTTTCGGAGTAGTGCCCGCCAAAACATCGCTATACAAGTGCTCTACTTGCGTTGCGCCATAGGCATAGGTGTAATACCCACTCACATTGGCAAACAGTTCTTTCGTGGGGTATTCACGTTGATACGAATAGCCACTCGCATCGCGTGCATTGTTTACCAACTCCACCGTGCGCGCAATAACAACACCATCACTAGTAACAATGGGGCCGCGCGGCGCGTCGAATTGCCGCACACTTTCGCGGTTGTTCAAAGGGTTTGCACGCAGGTCGGCGCGTTTGCCCACTTGCCACACGTTGAGTTGCACAAAGAGCAACGCGTAACACGCCAACAACCCAATTGCTAAACGACGAATGACCCTATTCACTGCGCCACCTCATGCAAGCGCCGTGCCGACGAGTGGCTAATGGCAATGAGCAAACCCAACAACATGTAGTTCGCCAC
>JAPKZV010000254.1 GCA_026393585.1 Actinomycetota bacterium | reverse complement strand
GGGCACGAGCACTACATAGGCAACGGAAATGGCGCGCCAGCGTGAGTCGCGGTTGGGCTTACCGTAGGTGCCTACTTGAATGAGGTCGGCTTTGGGAACAGTGATGCCGGTTTCGCGCTTCACAATGCGTAGAGCGGTGTCGGGAAGGTCTTCGTTGTCGGCACCGAGGCCGCCGGGAAGAGCCCATTTGTCTTTGGGGGCTTCGGGGCGATGCATTACTAATACCTGGAGGCGTTCTTTGGGCTCGAGCGGCTTTTCGCGGCTCTTGTCGCGACTCACGGTGAGCACCACAGTGTCGACGTAGACGAAGAAGTCGAGTTGGCGGTCGCGTGCGGGAGTTGCCATGGGTTTAAGTATTGCATTCTCGTGACAGGGAAATGGGTACTCCTGACCATTATTGGGTTTTGCGGCGTTTGAGCTGCGCTAGAGGGGGTTCTGAAGGGGCGTGTGACACCCTCTCCCTATACTTGCATTTGTACACAAAACCCCGCACGCACTTCGCGTGTTGGTACTCGTCTTTTAAGGAGACCATATGACAGAAACCAAACTCATGATGCCCGTGTCCCCCAGTCAATTAACCCACGCACAACTGCAACGTGCGGTGGGGTCTTTTCTTGGCGCTGCTATTGGCGATGCACTCGGTGCACCTTTTGAGTTTGGTCCTGCTGGTAAATACCTTGAAGCGTTTCCCGAGCCAGTGCTTACTGGTACCGGTGAAATGACTGGTGGTGGTGCATTCGATTGGGCACCCGGTGAATTTACCGACGATACGCAAATGGCTGTTGCGTTGGCCGAGTCGTTGGTGGCATTTGCTGGTGGTTTCGACCCAGCGCATACGTTCTTGCGCTTTCAAGCGTGGGCAAAGAGCGCTACCGATATTGGCAGTACTACACGGCGTGCATTGCGCGGCAAAGACTGGCGTACTGCAGCACAACTTGGCCATGAAGCTATTGGGCAAAGTGCAGGTAATGGTTCGGTGATGCGTATTGCACCGGTGGGCATTGCTGGTGTGGCGTGGGGT
This sequence comes from Actinomycetota bacterium, assembly GCA_026393585.1. GTDB lineage: Bacteria > Actinomycetota > Acidimicrobiia > Acidimicrobiales > Ilumatobacteraceae > F1-20-MAGs119. The sequence goes on along the minus strand of JAPKZV010000254.1, from coordinate 2,206 downwards.
GCGCAAGAAACCATTCGTGTGGCCTTCGAACAATCACGTTTAACGCACTGGGAAGATGGTGCGGGTGTGGGTGCTGCCATTGCAGCCGAGCTGATTCGCCGCACCATTCTTACTGGCAAGTGCGAAGAGCACATTGACGACATTTTGTTGTTGCTCAGTGAGTATCCGTTCTTGTCGGCCGATGAAATTGCGGTGTATGGCGCCATGCTTGCGGCCGATTGGAACCCGTTCGACTTCGACGGGCCAACAAATGGTTCGGTGTGGACCTGTTTGGCGCAAGCCGTGTGGGCGGTGCGTCACACCAATTCATTTGCCGATGCTGTAATTGCAGCCATTGAGCTGGGTGGCGATGCCGACACTGTTGCTGCGGTGACTGGCGCACTTGCGGGTGCGTTGTATGGCTTGCAGCAAATTCCTACACGTTGGGCTACTTATGTGAATGGGTCAATTACACGGCCCGATGGCACGGTGCACACGTACAACAACGTGCAGCTGCACGACCTTGCACGCAACTTGTTGGGCTTGGGCGATTGCCGCCGCACACCGCCAGAAGGTGCCGAGGGGCCGAAGCTGGTTGACCCACTTGGCGTGCATGCAGCGAACCTCGATGGAGCTGCCCGTGCGCCGCTGAACTTTGGTGTGGTGTCGATGTGCGTGACCGATAAGCGCTTTGCTCATCACCCACTGCGTCGTGAGGTCTACATGCGCGACAACGAAGGCCGCGTGAACAGTGCGCTTTCTTATGCGGTGCGTGAAGCCGTTGAGGCCATTGAAGCTTTCTTGAGTGAAGGCGCGCCAGTGGTGGTGCATTGTCATGGTGGGCGCAGCCGTACCGGCATTGTGCTGAAGGCTTGGCACATGTTGCGTCATGGGTCGAGTGCGGCCGAGGCACATGAGTGGCTTTCGCGCGAGTGGTTCTTGTACGAGCCGTACAACCAAACCTTCAACCGGTTCCTAGAAAACGAATGGCCATTAGTAGTAGCGGAAATGAACAAGAAAGCTGGTGGTAAGTGAGCGACCGCACAGACATTGAAGAGAGCATCGTGAGCAAAGTGCGCGGTGTGGGGGCGGTCATTTTTCGGGGTGACCTCACAAACAACAACCCGCTCTTGCTCGTTCCTCACAAGGAGCCAGGTGTGGTGTTGCGTCTCTCCACTTATGCGCGATTTAACGATGCACAAGTGTTGACAATCGATCTTCCCATTGGAACATTTATCCACATCAAAGATCTGCGGGAGCGCTTGGGGAAGATGACCGAGTGGCTCCCCTTTTGTTCAGTGCGCTTTGAAGCGACCGACGAGATTCATTGGGATGCATTCTTCACACACTCGCTTCTTGTTGACGACAACTTGTCGACCGAACAAATTGCGCAGGCAGCGGGCAGCATCGCGCACACCTTTTACAAGGCCCGCCCAGTCATTACCGGAATTCTTGAAGAGGAAAATGGCATCAAGAAGTCTGAGGGCGAAGGCGAGGAAGTTTGTGGTGGTTGCGGAGAAGAAGACGTTGATATTCCCGAGCCGGAATTCATTGCTGAAGATACCGACGAGAAGGTCAATGTTTTTGACATGTATGAAGGAGGCCCGATGACTCGGTTCACTACCAATATGCCCGACACTGCGCAACAAATTGTGCCGGTGCGCACGAGTACGAGCGAGGTGCTCGAAGCGTTGAACAACCTGGTGGGTTTAGCGCCGGTGAAAGAAGTGGTGCACCAGCTTGTTGCTCGCCAACGCGTTGAGAAACTACGTGCCGGCAAGGGCATGAAGGTGGTTCTCCCCTCGCCGCACTTGGTGTTTACAGGCAACCCCGGTACGGGCAAAACAACGGTGGCGCATCTTGTTGGCGAGCTGTATTCCACCTTGGGCATTTTGAAAAAGGGTCATGTTGTTGAGGTGAACCGCAGTGGTTTGGTTGCGGCATACGTGGGGCAAACTGCGTTGAAGACTCGTGCGGTGTGTACGCAGGCATTGGGTGGCGTGCTCTTCATTGACGAGGCCTATTCGCTACTGGGCGACGGGAACGACTTTGGTGCAGAAGCTATTGAAGAGTTGCTCACCTTTATGGAGGCTCACCGTGGCGAGTTTGTGGTGGTTGCTGCGGGCTACCCCGAGCAGATGGAAACATTTTTGTCGTCAAACCCGGGTTTGCGTAGTCGCTTCGACACTGTGGTGCATTTCCCCGACTTCAATGATGAAGAACTACT
>JAPKZV010000007.1 GCA_026393585.1 Actinomycetota bacterium | reverse complement strand
GGTGTGCTTCGTTGCGTAACTGGCGTACTACTTCAATCACTTTGGTAATGCCACCACGGTTGCTGGGGTGGTTGTTGCAGAGCCCGCCACCATCGGTGTTAAAGGGGAGTTTGCCAAATGGTGCCTGCAGTGCGCCGTTGGAAACAAACTCACCGCCTTTTCCTTTTTCACAAAAGCCGAGGTCTTCAAGCGTGGTGAGAACAGTGATAGTGAAACTGTCATATATAGAGGCATAACGAATATCACTTGGCGTGAGGCCAGCTTCGGCAAATGCACGTGGGCCAGACACCACTGCACCGGTATGAGTGAGGTCGATGCGACCGTTGTTCACGTGTTTCACAGCAAAGCCAGTGCCAAGCACGGGAACACACTGCCGAGAAAGTTTGCGGGCAACTTCTGGTGACACCACAACGAGTGCACCACCACCATCGGTGACCACACAACAGTCGAGCATGTGTAATGGGTCGGCCACCATTTTCGATTGCAGTACTTCTTCAATGGTTACTGTGTTTTGCAAAAACGCATTGGGGTTGTGTTGTGCATGACTCGCAGCGGCAACTTTTATTTCAGCGAGTTGTTCGCTTGTAGTGCCAAATTCATACATGTGGCGGCGCGCGGCCATTGCGTAGCCAGCAACAATGCTGAGACCAAAGAAGTTTTCAAACGACACTTCAGGAGCAGAACCAAACCGACCAGCGCCACCAATACCTGCACCTGAACTGCGCGGTAGGCCCGCAAGGGTGATGAGTGCAACATGACAATGACCAGCGGCAATGGCTTCGGCAGCATGTTGCACATGTAAGAGGTATGAAGAACCGCCGGTTTCTGTGTTGTCGATGTGTGTGAGTTTTAGACCTAAGTATTCAGCCATCGACAGTGCACCAAAGCCCGGCGCATCACCTGCGCAGAAATAGGCATCGACATCGGAGAAGGACAGCCCGGCATCGGCAAGAGCCCCAGCAGCAACTTCTGCGTGGACTTGCTGAACTGTTTTGTTGGGGATGGTGCGCAGCGGGTGTTCGTAAGCCCCTGCAATGAAAGCTTTGCCGCGAACACTCATGACTTAGGGAACGTAGCGGGCAATGGCCGCTGCAATTTCCTTTTCTGCTTCGGTAACTCCATTCCAACCGCCAACCTCTGTTGACTTGTCGGGTTCGATGAGTTTGTACACCTCGAAGAAGTTGGCGATTTCGGCAAGGAGGAAATCGGGAGCATCGGAAAGGTCGCGGTAGTGCGCATAGCGAGCGTCGCGTGACGGCACGCAGAGCACCTTGGCGTCAGGACCCTTTTCGTCGGTCATCCAGAACACACCAATGGGGCGTGCCCACATGTGGCAACCAGGGAAAGTGGGCTGGGGGAGCAAGATGAGGGCGTCGAGCGGGTCGCCGTCTTCACCCAAGGTGTGAGGGAAAAAGCCGTAGTCGAGTGGGTATTGAGTGGCCGTAAAAAGTGTGCGATCGAGCCAAATAGCACCCGTGTCGTGGTCCATTTCGTATTTATTGCGTGAACCCTGGGGGATTTCAACGATCATTTCAATTTCCATATAGCCACTTTATGCCGTGGGGTGAATAAAGGAGGCACCCGTTGGCGTACCCACCTGACTACCCATGCTGGATGAACGGGATTATCATTTGAAAATCAATTTAATCTTGATGTCATTGCCATTTGGCCACTCAAAAGAATCAGCATGAAACACACTTTTGGAAAACGACCTGTGTCACGGGTTCTCTTTGGACTCCTGGCGG
>JAPKZV010000027.1 GCA_026393585.1 Actinomycetota bacterium | reverse complement strand
AGTTTCCCTGTGAACATGGTTGCCTTGGTCGACGGCGTTCCGCGCACCATCAACTTGAAGCAAGCCCTCGAGGGTTACATTGCTCACCAAATCGATGTCATCACACGTCGTTCACAGTTCCGTCTCGACAAAGCACGCGACCGCCAACACATTTTGGAAGGTCGCTTAAAGGCGCTCGATGTTATTGACGCCATTATCAAACTCATCCGCGGTAGCGATGATGCTGGTAGTGCAAAAGAAGCGTTAATGCAGAAGCCTTACGAGTTCTCAGAGCGTCAAGCCATTGACATTCTCGATATGCAGTTGCGTCAACTCACCAAGTTGTCGCGCATTGATATTGAAAAAGAAATTGAAGAACTCAATGCACGCATTAAAGAACTCGAAGAAATTCTCAACAACCCTGTTGTGCTTCGCGCATTAATTTCCAAAGAACTCGGCGAAGTAAAAGAGAAATTTGCAACACCACGCGTGTGCCAAATTATTGCCGACACTGGCGAAATGAGCATTGAAGATCTCGTTGACGACAAAGAACTCGTCATCGTGATGACCAACGCTCAATACGTGAAGGCAGTTCCTGCTTCATCGTTCCGCACACAAAGCCGCGGTGGTCGTGGTGTTGCTGGTGCAAAGATGAAAACCGACGACATCGTCAAGCACGTCATCTTTACAACGTCACACGCATACTTGCTGTTCTTTTCGAACAGGGGCCGCGTGTATCGTTTGCGCGCAGTCGACATTCCAGAACGCGAACGTACGGCAAAGGGCATTCCTATTGTCAACTTGTTGCCGTTGCAACCAGGCGAAAATATTCAAGCCATCATCGACACACGCGAATTCCCAGGCGAGCGCAACTTGTTCTTTGCAACCAAGCAAGGCCAAGTAAAGAAGACCGCGTTCAATGAATACGACTCGGGTCGTCGCGATGGTCTTATTGCTCTCAACTTGCGTCCACACGACGAACTCGTGCGCGTGATTGAAACATCAGGCACCGACGACATCTTCATGGTGGCGCGTAGTGGTCAAACCATTCGTTTCAGCGAAGAAGATGTTCGCCCAATGGGCCGAGCAGCAGCTGGCGTACGCGGTATGAAACTCAAAGCCGATGACGAAGTGGTGTCGTGCGACCTTGCACGCGACGACGCAGCCATTCTCATTGTCACCGACTCGGGTTATGGCAAGCGCACGCAAATTGACAAGTTCAATACGCAAGGCCGCGGTGGGCAAGGTGTCATTGGCATCAAACTCACCAGCAAAAAAGGCCACGTGGCAGCAGCCTTCATGGTGGGTATCGACGACGACATCGTTGCGGTGTCTTCTGGTGGCGTCACCATTCGCATGGCAGTGAAAGAAATTTCGAGCCAAGGCCGCGAAGCAACAGGTGTGCGAGTGATGAGCCTCGACGAAGGCCAAAGCGTGGCTTCCGTTGCACTCATCTTGGCAACTGACGACGAAGAGTAAATCTTTCCGTGTTTAGTGTGCTCACTTGCGGTGTACTAGTCGCCATGGTGCTCAACGTGTTGGGCACTCATGGCACACAAACCATGGAACGCACACGAGCCCACATTGCTGCCGATGCTGCGGCACTTGCCGCAGTGAGTTTGGGCGAAGAGGGTGCAGCGCATTTAGCAACGGCAAACGGCGCCGATCTCATTTCTTTTCGCCGCCTTGGCCCGCTCTTGCAGTCGGTAGAGGTGTGGGTGCAGTATGGGAGCCAACGAGCCGTGAGTTACGCAAGTGAGGGCGCGATAGCGCCATAGACTGACTCCGTGGCTCGCCGATCGCTCGAAAAATCTCTCACCCCCGCACCTCGCGTGCGCCGGGTGACCCGTGTGGTGCGCGACATCGACCCATGGAGTGTTTTCAAAGTCACCCTCGTTTTCCACCTCGCGCTCTATGTCATGGTTCTCATTTCGAGCATTTTGATCTGGAACGTGGCCAATGCAACGGGCACGGTCGACAATGTCGAGCGCTTTATGGAGTCCTTCGGATGGGACACTTTCCGCTTCGATGGCGGCCAAATCTTCCACAATTTGTGGATCTTGGGCCTCTTTTTCGTCTTTTTGCTCACCGGGCTCGCTGTAGTGATGGCGGCGGTCTTCAATCTCATCGCCGACTTGGTGGGGGGAGTACGGGTTTCTGTCTTAGAAGAAGAAGTCGTTGCGCGTGTGGTTGAGGGTCACCCCCTCGACCGTTAGGCTTCACCACCTGCATACGTGCGGGGCTATAGCTCAGTCGGTTAGAGCGCATCCCTGATAAGGATGAGGTCGCAAGTTCGATTCTTGCTAGCCCCACCATGAAACTTTTCCGCCGTGCCCTTCTCGCCCTCGGTGTGGCAGTAGGAATGGCAACCGCTTTGCGCCTCAAGGCCAAAGGCGATGTGCCGCCACAGCAAGGTGGCTGGCGTGACATCACCCCCAACAAGTAGCGCGCATTTCGCAGCGCGGAACACCCCATAGGATCACAGAAGATGATTGTTGTAGTGGGAACCGGAATTGTTGGCACACATGCAGCCGACCTCTTGCGCAAGCGCGGGCACGACGTGCGTTCGGTGTCGCACAACACCATCAACGAAGTGAGCCCCGAGGAAACCGAAGTGGTGATCTTGGCTCATGCGGGCCATCACGAGCGAGTGGCGCGGCGATTCCTCCAGCATGGTTGCTCAGTGGTGTCGGTTGGCGACGACTCAAAAGATGTGTTGTCGTTGCTCGACCTGCAAAGCGATGCGTTAAGTGCAGCGCGCACCTTGGTGGTGGGCGCAGCGTGCTCGCCAGGCTTGTCGGGGTTGCTCGTGCATTACCTTGCAGCAAAATTCGATGAGTACGACGAAATTCATGTTGCCGTTCACGGCACAGCAGGCCCTGAATGTGCACGTCAACACCACCGTGTGTTGTCGGGAACCGCTTTGGGCTGGCACGACGACGATTGGTTGAAGCGCCCAGCCGGAAGTGGCCGCGAATTGTGCTGGTTCCCTGAACCCATTGGTTCGCGCGACTGCTACCGAGCCGACCTCGCCGACCCCGTGTTGTTGAAGCACAGCTTCTCGCACGTGAATCGCATTAGCGCACGCGTGTCGGCAACACGCCGCGACCGCATTTTGGGCAGGTTGCCCATGCTCATTCCTCCACATATCGACGGCGACATGGGTGCGCTACGTGTGGAACTACGTGGCGTGAAAAATGGTGAGCGCAGTGTGGAAATTGCCGGCACGGCTCACCCGATGGGCCATATTGCTGGGGCAGTCGCTGCTGCAACAGCACACGAAATCGCCAAACATGCCGGAACCGATACAGCTTTTGCGCCAGGCGTTTTTGGTTTGGGTGCCGAAGAATTACCTAACACCGCCATTTTCAACACGGTCTTAGATTCGGGTGTGCGCGTACAACAGTTTTACGGCGTGCATTAAGTAGAGCAATCATGGCGCAGCATTCCCATACGCATGTCATCGATGAAGACATGGAAACCGAAATCGCTCTTCGTTTGCGAAAAGCAGATCAACGCTTTACTCCTGCTCGCCGTGCGTTAGTTGCAGCGCTTGTTGCAGCAAAGGGGCCAATGGCCATTGCCGATATTTTGTTGGTGACCGAAAAGATGCCGCAGAGCTCGGTGTATCGCAATCTCACTGTGCTGGAAAGCGTGGGCGTGGTGTC